>RFPW01000108.1 GCA_009925965.1 Betaproteobacteria bacterium | reverse complement strand
GCAATCACGATTCTGTTTTCGAGGGTCAGGTGACCAAGAGGGGCGCGCGAGAAGAGTGCACTCATCGTTTTAAAAATCGTATTGCAGGAGGTGCAGGATCAGGGGCCAGCGTCAGGGTGCCTGTTCGTGGAGGGCTTCCCCAAGCGCGTTCACCAGCGAATCGATTTGAGCCGGCGTCGAAATGAAGGGTGGCGCAAGCTGAAGGGTGTCGACGCCGTATCGGACATAGAAGCCTTTGCGCCAGCAGGCCATGGCCACTTCAAATGGTCTGCGAGCAATTTCGCCAGGGTAGGGCGCTAGCGTCAGTCCGGCAGCTAGACCGTAGTTTCGGATGTCTGTGACGTGAGGTGCGCCGCGCAGTGCGTGCACAGCGGTTTCCAACAGCGGGGCTAGTTCGGTTACCCGATCGATCGCATGCTCGCGCTCGAGCAGATCCATCGCAGCCAGCCCCGCAGCGCACGCAACCGGGTGCGCAGAGTAGGTGTGACCATGCGGAAATTCGACTGCGTAATGAGGGCCGCCAGCATCCATGAAGGTTTGGTAGAACGCATCGGTCGCCACCACACCACCCATCGGAATCGCTCCATTGGTAACCTGCTTTGCAAAGTTGAGCAGGTCTGGTGTGACGCCAAATGCTTCAGCTCCGGTCCAGGCACCTGATCGCCCAAAGCCGGTAATGACTTCATCAAAAATCAGCAGGATCTGATGCTGATCGCAGATCTCGCGCAGCCGCTGCAGATACCCTACGGGCGGCACGATCACGCCTGCGGATCCGCAAAACGGCTCGACGATGACTGCAGCGATATTCGACGCGTCATGCAGGGCAATCAGATCGAGCAGGTGATCTGCGAGCTGAGCCCCTGTGGTTGGCATCCCGCGACTAAACGCGGTTTCGGGCAACAGGGTGTGTGGCAAATGATCGGCATCGATGCCATCGCCATACATTTTGCGATTGCCAACCATCCCGCCAACACTGATGCCCGCGAAGGTCACGCCGTGATAGCCCTTGGCACGACCGATGAAGCGGGTTTTGCTGGCCTGGCCTTTGATTCGCCAATAGGCCCGAGCCATTTTGAGTGAAGTGTCCGCGGCCTCTGAACCCGAACCAACAAAGAAGACCCGGTTCAGCCCGTCGGGCATCCGCGCCGCAATTTGTTCCGCGAGTCGGAAGGCGAGGCGATGGCCAAACTGGAAGGGTGGTGAAAAGTCGAGCGTGTTGAGTTGCTGGCTGACCGCTGCTGCGATTTCTACTCGACCATGGCCAAGGCCGCAGGTCCAGAGCCCCGAAAGTCCGTCGAAGATTTGCCGACCTCGCGCATCGCGATAGTGGCAACCCTGGGCTTCAACCAGGATCCGCGGATCCGCCTTGAATTGGCGATTACCCGTGTACGGCATCCAGTAAGCGTCGAGTTGGTTTTGGGTCAACCCCGAAGTCCCATGGGGATCGCTCAGTTCCATGATTGGTTCTCCTTTTTTGTCAGCATACCGCGATCGCGGCGGGCTCTACCCCGAAACTAATTGGCCGACGGCACGCTCCCATTGCGCCATCCGGGTGGATGCCTCATCGCGCGAAAGGGTGGGTTCGAATCGGCGCTCAATCTGCCATTGCGATTCAAGCGCATCCGTTGCGCCGAAAATGCCCAGTCCAAGCGCGGCAAGCCAGGCGGCGCCCAGGGCCGTGGTCTCAATGACCCGGGGTCTGACGACGGGTATCCCTAACAGATCTGCCTGAAACTGCATCAGCAGGTCGTTGACACAGGCGCCGCCGTCGACCCGAAGCTCTCGAACTGCTTGCCCACCCGCCGCGACGGCGTCTCGACTCATGGCCTGCAACAAGGCGGTGCTCTGAAAAGCGATGCTCTCGAGCGCAGCCCGCGCGATATGCGCGGCGGTCACGCCGCGCGTTAGTCCGAGAATGGCACCGCGCGCGTCCGCGCGCCAGTAGGGCGCACCAAGGCCGGTAAACGCAGGTACGACGATCACTCCGCCATTGTCAGGCACGCTTTCGGCCAAGGCCTGTACGTCGGCGCTGCGTTCGATCACACCCAGGCCATCCCGAAGCCATTGAACGACGGCGCCTCCCACAAAGACACTGCCTTCGAGCGCGAAAGTCGGTGTCTTGTCGGTCTGCGCTGTGCTTGTGGTGATCAAGCCGTTGGTGGAAACCAGGCTCTGTTCGCCGGTGTGCATCAACATGAAGCACCCAGTGCCATAGGTATTCTTGGCCAACCCAGACCGAAAGCAGGCTTGCCCAAAGAGCGCGCTTTGCTGGTCTCCCGCAATGCCTCCAATTGGAACGGTAAAGCCAAGAATTTCAGGATCCGTGTCACCAAAGTGCGAGGCCGAAGGGTGGACTGCAGGCAGGAGCGCCGCAGGAATCTTGAACAGTTCGAGCAGGGATTCATCCCACGCGTTACGGTGGATGTCGAACAACATCGTGCGCGCGGCATTACTGACATCAGTGGCATGTACGCGCCCGCCAGTCAACTTCCACAACAACCAGCTATCGACCGTCCCGAACGCGAGTTCACCACGGTTGGCGGCATCGCGGGCTCCCGGAACAGAATCCAGAATCCACTGCAACTTGGTGGCTGAGAAATAGGCGTCGATGACCAAGCCGGTCGTGCGCTGGACTTGCTCACCGAAGCCCGCCTCGCGCAGTCCGCGGCAGACTGGCTCAGCTCTTCGGTCTTGCCAGACAATCGCGTTGTAGATGGGTTCTCCCGTCAGGCGGTTCCAGACGACCGTGGTTTCGCGTTGGTTCGTAATGCCGACACCGGCAAGATCGCGAGCCGTCAGGCCCGCTTTGCTCAGAACTTCCTGGGCAGTTGACCATTGCGATCGCCAGAGTTCGAGCGGGTCATGCTCGACCCATCCGGGCTGCGGGAAGATCTGGCGGAATTCCTGCTGCGCCATCGAAACAATCGCGCCGTTAGCATCAAACAGGATGCTGCGTGAACTCGATGTGCCCTGATCTAGGGCGAGCAGATACGTCATTTGAACTCCCCGGAAGCCACAACACAATCTACGCCCCCAACCGATAGCAATGCCCCAAATGGTGGTGGTGGCGCTTGATCGGTGAACAGTCTGTCAATTTGATCCAGGCGACCTACTTCAACCATCGCCGAACGATGAAATTTGCTGTGATCGGCAGCGAGCCATACGGCCCGGGAATGTTGCAGGATCCCACGCGCCACGGAAACTTCGCGGTAGTCAAAGTCGCGCAGACTCCCATCGGCCTCAATGCTCGAAATCCCGATCAAGCCAATATCGACTTTGAACTGGCTGATGAAATTGAGCGCAGCCTCGCCGACGATGGCGCGATCTCGAGCGCGAACCACACCACCCGCAACGATCACTTCGCAGTGCGGGTTGTCAGCCAAAGTCGCAGCCACGTTGAGGTTGTTGGTGATGACGCGCAGGTTGCGATGCTGAAGAAGTTCGGCTGCGATGGCTTCAATCGTCGTTCCAATATTGAGGCTTAGCGAGCACCCGTCCGGCACCTCCCGTGCGACGGCTTTTGCGATGCGCTTTTTGGCTTCGCGATGTAGCGCCTGACGTTGCCGATAGGCGATATTTTCGGTCGTCGAGTCCGAACGCTGGACTCCGCCGTGGTACCGGCTCAAAAGTCCATCCTCGGCAAGCCGGGTCAGATCGCGCCGAACGGTCTGAACGGCTACTTCGAATCGCCGAGCAAGATCCTCGACTCGAACGGTTCCGTTCGATCGAACGATTTCAAGAATTCCCGACTGCCGCGGATTGAGGGCGCGGGCGCTGGGGGGGTCTTGCAAAGCTGGTTGGGCCGACACGACAGGCAAGGGCAAGTATGAAGTGGACAAAGATTAGAGCAAGAGAGGCCGGTTCGACATCGGGATTCCCAGGGGTTGCGTCCTCTGGTAGCAAAGGGTAGAACGAACAGGAACGATCAACAACGATCAAATACGAAGAAAAACGAATTGTTTCCAGCACACTTGTCTTGTGACGTGCTCGTTGTCGGCGGGGGCGTCAACGGCGCCGGGATTGCCCGAGATCTCGCGGGGCGTGGCCTCTCTGTCGTGCTTGCAGAAAAGGACGATCTGGCCGCCCATACTTCGTCGTCATCGACCAAGCTGATTCACGGGGGATTGCGATACCTCGAGCACCGCGAGTTTGCGTTAGTGCGCAAGGCTCTGGCTGAGCGCGAGGTCTTGTTGCGGGTCGCTCCGCACATCATGTGGCCGATGCGATTTGTGATGCCGCATGAACCTTCGATGCGCCCATTCTGGATGATTCGCGCGGGCTTGTTTCTCTATGACCATCTGGCGCGAAGGGAGTGGCTATCCGGCTCTGAAACCATTGACTTGCGACGGCACCCGGCAGGGACGCCGTTGAAATCATTTCTGCACCGGGCCTTTGTGTACTCCGATGGGTGGGTCGATGACGCACGACTGGTCGTGTTGAACGCGATCGATGCTCGCAATCGCGGGGCTCGCATCCTGACCCGCTGCGAGTGTGTGCGGGCGCGACGAGAAGCGGGAGCTTGGTCAGTCGATCTTTTATCCCAATCGACTTCACAAGTTTCAACCCTGCGTGCTCGTTTGCTGGTTAATGCGGCAGGCCCCTGGGCGGCGGAGTTTCTGCATCAGAATGCAGGCGTCACCGGTGGAAAAACCTTGCGTCTCGTTAAAGGTAGTCACATCGTCGTCCCGCGTCTGTTTGACCATGACCATGCCTATCTATTGCAGGCGCCCGACCGGCGCGTGATTTTCGTGATTCCCTATGAGCAACGCTTCACGCTTATTGGTACGACCGACGTCGAAATACAGACGCTGACGGCGCCTGTTCAGATCGATCCTGACGAGATTGAATACCTTTGTAATCAAGTTAATCGGTATTTCGAGGCGCAGATTCGGCCAGCCGATGTGGTCTGGAGTTACTCGGGCGTACGTCCCCTACTCGAAGATGAGGCAAGCGATGCCTCTTCCGTAACCAGGGACTATCAACTTGAGATGGACGCCAACGGACCTGCAATGCTCACCGTTTGGGGCGGCAAGATTACAACCTACCGCAAGCTTGCAGAAGAAGCGGCACGCCTAATCTGTGACCAACTCGGGGTGGACCGTCCCGACTGGACTTCCGGGCAAGCCCTGCCCGGTGGCGATTTTTCAAAATGGGTCAAAACAACCGATCGTCCAGACCAGGACTTTGAGCAATTCGTGGCAGCGCTGGTCGACGAATTTCCAGAGCATCCGGCGGATCTTCTTCGGCGCTGGGTTCGGTCCTATGGCGCATTGGTCGAAGAATTTCTCGTGCGCGGCCGACCATTAGGGGATGAGCTTGCGCCTGGCATTTTTGAGGCCGAACTACGTTATCTGCGTGATCGGGAGTGGGCGCTGACTCTAGAGGACGTTTTGTGGCGACGCAGCAAACTGGGGCTACATTTACCGCCGGGGGCAGCCGAGCGACTCTCCCAATGGTGGGATGCTGAAAATCAGCGTACGGTTCCAGGATCATGAATCATTCGCTATGCAATTAAGGCTAGAGCAAGTAAGTCGGCAGGAAGGATCGGAGGCCCACCTCTATCCGCTAGACCTTTATCTCGAGCCGGGGTCATTGACGGTGCTGCTCGGAGCGACACGCGCCGGGAAGACCTCGTTGCTGCGCCTACTGGCAGGTCTTGATGTCCCGAGCATGGGCAAGATTCTGGTCGATGGCCAGGACGTCACGGGGATGCCGGTTCGTTCGCGCAATGTCGCCATGGTGTACCAGCAATTCATTAACTATCCCTCGTTGACGGTGGCGCAAAACATTGCGTCGCCGCTCAAGTTGAGTGGCCGGATGGACGCATCGGCGATTGCGCAGCGAGTCAGGGATGTCGCGCAACGTCTGCGGATTGAGTCTTTTTTGGACCGTTACCCAGCGGAACTGTCGGGCGGGCAGCAGCAACGGGTTGCACTGGCCCGTGCACTGGCCAAATCGGCGTCGCTGATGTTGCTCGATGAACCGCTGGTCAATCTGGATTACAAGCTTCGCGAAGAATTGCGGGACGAATTTTCGACTTTGTTTGCGAGTGGTGGGTCGACTGTCGTGTATGCCACCACCGAGCCTGCGGAGGCACTGTTATTGGGCGGTTACACCGCCGTCCTCGACGCGGGTGAACTACTTCAATACGGTCCGACCGCCGACGTATTTCATCGGCCGAAGTCGATCCGCATTGCACGCGCATTCAGCGACCCTCCGATCAATTTGGTGCCGGCGTTCGCAGTCCCAGGGGGCGTGAAACTCGGGCCTGGCCTGACTCTAAACCTTGGCGATGCGCTTCAGCGCTTACCGACCCTGAACGGGCAGCTGACGTTGGGAATTCGCGCAGGGGCGCTCAAATTGATGAACCAGTCGCACCAAACACACCGCCTCACGGTGCCTGCCAAGGTCGCCCTGGCGGAGGTGTCGGGGTCTGATACCTACATCCATCTGGAAACCGCCCTGGGCAACCTGGTCGTGCAACGGACTGGTGTGCATCGACTCGACCTTGGGGAACTCGTGACGGTCGGCATCGATCCTGGGGCCGTGTATTTGTTTGATCCTCAGGGTGCGATGGTTTTGGCACCCGATTCTGGGTTTCATCGGACTGCAGACGCTGATGGCTAGGATCCAACTCGATATTGCCCATTCGTATCGTGCAAATCCGCGAAACGATGCGGACTATGCGTTGCTTCCGATGCGTCAAACCTTTGAGGACGGCGGGGCTTATGCGCTGTTAGGACCATCGGGTTGTGGCAAAACGACCATGCTCAACATCATTTCAGGTTTGGTCGTGCCGTCGCAGGGTTCGATTCGGTTTGACCAGCGCGATGTGACACAACTCCCGCCACAGAAGCGAAACATTGCGCAGGTATTCCAGTTCCCGGTTGTCTACGACACCATGACGGTCGCGCAGAACCTCGCCTTTCCCCTGCGTAATCGCGGGATGGACGAGACGCGCGTGCGGGCGAGGGTTGGCGTCATTGCTGAAATGCTCGATCTCTCAGGGCAACTGGATCAGCGTGCAGCCGGTTTGTCGGCCGATCAGAAGCAGAAGATCTCGCTGGGCCGAGGCCTGGTCCGGGAAGATGTGGGAGCGGTTTTGTTTGATGAACCCCTGACGGTCATTGATCCGCATCTCAAGTGGCAGTTGCGGCGCAAGCTCAAAGAGATTCATCGTGAACTCCGTTTGACCCTGATCTATGTCACTCATGATCAGGTTGAAGCGCTGACATTCGCCGACTCGGTCTTGGTGATGGCGCGCGGACGGGTGATTCAGAGTGGCTCGCCTTCCGAACT
>RFPW01000107.1 GCA_009925965.1 Betaproteobacteria bacterium | reverse complement strand
CGATTTTCCGCATCTATTCCATGACGAAGCCACTCGTCTCAACTGCTCTGATGATGCTGGTCGAAGACGGGAAAGTTCAGCTCACTGACCCGGTTTCGAAGTTCTTGCCGACCTTCAAGGGCCCGATGGTCAGTGTGCCGACGTTCGACCCGGTTTTCCATGGGGTGAGCTTCCGCCTGGTGCCGGCTAACCGCGAGCCAACGATCCAGGACCTGTTGCGGCACACCTCGGGTATCGCCTATGGTGAACTCACCAAAAACACGCTTGTGCGCGATGCTTATATCAAAGCGAATGTTTACAAACCCAGCCTTGATTATGATTCGCGTGAGCTTCCCGGAACCCAGATGGCCGAGCAGTTAGGCAAGGCGCCCCTGAGTCAGCAACCCGGTACGGCCTGGGAATACAGCCTATCGGTCGATGTTCAGGGCCGAGTGGTTGAAGCCGTTACCGGCAAGCGCTTGGTTGATTTCATGCAAGAGCGTCTATTTACGCCATTGAAGATGGCGGATACGGGGTTTTACGTACCAGCAAGCAAGACGGGGCGCCTGGCGGAACCGTTTCCGAAAGACCCGGCCACAGGTGTTGATAACAAGTTGATCGATGTCAGCAAAGTGCCCGGTAACGACTCGGGTGGCGCTGGCGCTGTGAGTACGGCGGGTGATTACCTTCGCTACTGTCAGGCGATGCTCAATGGCGGGCAGCTTGATGGCGCTCGAATCCTGTCGCGCTCGACGGTTACTCTGATGGCCTCTGATCACCTCGGACCCAACATCAGCACCACGGTGAATCCCGGCATGCTCCTACTTGGGACGCAGGGTTACACCTTCGGACTCGGATTTTTGGTTCGCCAGGGTGACGGGCTCGCCGGCGTCCATGGCACTCTGGGCGAATTCACCTGGGCAGGCTATGCAGGGACTTATTTTTGGGCTGAACCGAAAGAACAAATCTGCGCCGTCTACATGACGCAGGCTCCGAGTCCGCTCCGGGCTTACTACCGTCGGATGATGAAGGACCTGGTGTCGCAGGCGATCGTTGATTGATATTTTTTGGGGGAGAACAGAATGAATGCTAAATTTAGAATTAAATCTGTGATGACGGCCAGGCCGGTTCTGCTGACGGCCCTGGCCGCAGCGATCGCTGGTTTGGCCGGGTGCGGTGGCGATGACAACCCCGCTCGCGGTTCGCTGATCGATACGCCCGTGGTCTTGGCGACGCTGCCCAAGGCGGCGATCGATGCGGGCCCGTTCAAGGCGCTGACCGGCGCCGCGAAGTGTGATGTCAAAGTCGTCTCGCTCAACTACAACACCATTGGCGTCTCTGGTGAGTTGAGCAATGCCTCCGGCGTCATGCTGGTTCCTTCCGGAACCGATTGCGCTGCGCCGGCTGGTCTTGTCGCCTATGCGAAGGGTACGGACGTTCAAAAGCCCCGCACACTGGCCAACCCCGCGGACGGCGAGACCTTCTTGCTCGCGGCTATGTATGCTTCGCAAGGTTATGCCGTGGTGGCGACTGATTACCTTGGATTTGCAAAGTCCAAGTATCCTTACCACCCTTATCTGCATGCGGACAGCGAAGCGAGTTCGGTGGTTGATTCGATCCGCGCGGCCCGTAACGCCGCATCTGGAGTCGGTTCGTCCTTGTCTGGCAAGGTCATGCTGACGGGGTACTCCCAAGGCGGGCACTCGTCGATGGCGGCACACCGAGCCATTGAACGCGAGAACGCCGGCGAGATCAACGTGGTCGCTGGGGCCCATCTCGCGGGGCCCTACAACATGTCGGGTTCGCTGAAATCGAGCGCGGTCATCGCGGGATACCAGTTTTTTGTGCCCTACCTCGTGACCGCCTGGCAAAAAGTCTACGGGACCGTCTACTCAAAAGTCGGGGATGCCTTTAAAGCGCCCTACGACGGCTACATCGAGACCTTGTTGCCGAGTGAGACGCTCGACTACACGACGCTCGTGACCTCGGGCAAGTTGCCGGGCAGAAATGGTGAGACACCCACACAGGCTCGGGACGCGGTCTTTCAGAGCGCCTTCATCGCCGATGCGCAGACGAATGCTAACAATGGCTTATTCCTTGCCGGAAAAAAGAACGATCTGCTCGGGTGGAGTCCTAAGTCCAAGCTTTTGCTCTGTGGCGGTGCGGGCGACCCGACGGTGCCACCGGCCTTGCATCAGGTGCCGATGAAAGCGGACTTTGATAGCCGCAATCTCACGAACGTCAGCACAGTTGATGTGGATGCATTTGTCCAGGCAACCTACGGGCCCGGCGGTAAAGCACCGACGGATCCGACATCGGCCGCATTCGCGACTTACTACGGTAATTATCACGGCAGTTACGAGCCACCGTTCTGCCACGCACAGGCGAAGGCACTTTTTGATACGGTGAAATGAGCGATCGTTGAGTCGAATCGTCCGGGCACTGCGACAATGCCCGGATGACCGAATCAACTTCTCCAAATTCCGGCACCGGGCCGTCGTTCACGACGCTCGGTTTGCCGAGCGCCATGTTGCAAAATCTCGAGCAGCTGGGTTACCGGCACATGACGCCGATCCAGGCGGCGTCGCTCCCATTGACCCTGGCGGGTCATGACCTAATCGCTCAGGCAAAGACCGGAAGCGGCAAGACAGCTGCCTTCTCGTTGCCGTTGTTGTCCAGGCTTCAGGTGGGGCCGAACACCGGTGTGCAGGCGCTGGTGCTGTGTCCGACCCGTGAGCTGGCCGATCAGGTTTCGCACGAACTGCGGCGCCTTGCCCGCGCCGAGGAAAACATCAAGGTCCTCACGCTCTGCGGTGGCTCGCCGATCCGGCCGCAACTCGCGAGTTTGACCCACGGGGCGCATATCGTCGTCGGGACGCCGGGCCGTATCCTCGACCATCTGAGCCGCGAGTCACTGGCGTTGAACGCCCTCAAGACGCTGGTGCTTGATGAGGCCGACCGCATGCTGGACATGGGATTTGAGGAGGATATCGCCGCGATCATCCGGCGTTGCCCGCCGACTTCGCGGCGCCAGACGCTTTTGTTCTCGGCGACCTACCCCGACAATGTGGCCAACATGGCCGCCCATTACCTGCGGGATCCAAGGGAAGTTCGGTTAGCTGAGCGCCATACGGCAAATCAGATTCAGCAGCGCTTCTATCAGGTGACGGATGATGAACGCCTGCATGCGGTTGGGCTGCTGCTGAATCACTTTCGTCCCGAAACAACGCTCGCTTTTTGTAACACCAAGCAGCAGTGTCGAGACCTCGTTACCGTGCTGCGTGCTCAGGGCCTCGTCGCGCTCGAACTTCATGGCGATCTTGAGCAGCGTGACCGCGATCAGGTCCTGGTCCAGTTCGCCAACCGCAGCTGTAGCGTTCTGGTTGCCACCGATGTGGCGGCTCGCGGGCTTGACATTGAGCGTCTCGAGGCCGTGATCAATGTTGACATTACCCCCGAGATTGAAATGCACACTCACCGGATTGGCCGCACCGGTCGTGCAGGTGAAAGCGGTCTGGTGTTTAGTCTTGCGAGTCTGGACGAGATGGGTCGGGTCGGTAAGATTGATGAGATGCAGGGCGTCGAGAGTATCTGGCATCCGTTGGCGGACCTCGAGCGCACCGTTCGTGGCGCGGGTGAACGCACGACCGAGCCGTTGCGCCCACCCATGGTGACCTTGCAAATCCTTGGCGGGCGCAAAGAGAAAATTCGCCCTGGCGATGTCTTGGGCGCTCTGACCAAGGACCTTGGCCTCGAGGCGACCTGCGTAGGGAAGATCGACATCAACGAGTTCTCGACCTATGTTGCCGTTCGGCGTGATGTGGCCGATCAGGCGTTGCGGGGTCTGAATGCCGGTCGCGTCAAGGGTCGATCGGTCAAGGTCCGACAACTTTGAATCGAACGCTTGAGGGTGGCGCGTCGAGCTCGACCGACGTTGTCCTGCTTGGTGTGGTGGCGCTGATCGTTGCAATGGGGATCGGGCGCTTTGCGTTTACGCCGATCCTGCCTCTCATGTTGCGTGACGGCACTCTGGGGGCCACCGATGGTGCGCAGTGGGCGGCCGCAAATTATGTGGGCTATCTCCTGGGTGCTCTGACGGCGCGGCGTTTTTCCCTCAACCCCACGTTTGGCCTCAGGATCGCCCTCATGGGCATTGTGCTGACCACCTTCGGAGTCGGAGGTCTGGAGGGCTTCGCATTTCCCGAGGGTTCGGCATTCGGGAGCGTGGCTCTCCGATTTGGTGGGGCGATTCTTCGGGTGTTGAGCGGTATTTTTAGCGCCTGGGTGCTGGTCTGCGCCAGTAGCTGGTGTCTTGCCGAGTTGGCCCGCAGACAGGCCCCTCAGGCCGGGGCCTGGATCTACACGGGCGTTGGCCTCGGTATCGTCATCTCGGGTACCCTGACCTGGCTTGGGGGGCGTCAACCAGCCTACTGGTTATGGCTCGAACTCGGCGTGTTATGCGCCTTGGGGGCAGGGTTTGTGATCGCCCGATTGCCCTCGGGACCCCCTTCTGAACCGGCTCATGCAGCGACTCCAGTTGCTCAGTCCCATGTCCAGAGACCATTGGGTGAAGGCCGCTCGAGGGATACCGCCGAGCACTGGGATTTCATACTGTGCTACGGAACCTTTGCGTTTGGCTATATTGTTCCCGCCACGTTCTTGCCCGTCATGGCACGGCAACTCGTCGATGATCCATTGGTGTTCGGATTGACCTGGCCCCTCTTCGGGTTGGCCGCGACCGCGTCGGTAGCCGCTGCCGCACGCTGGTTATCGGCCTGGCCGCGTCGAAGTGTTTGGGCGGTGGCACAAGGCGTGCTCGCCCTGGGTGCTGCTTTGCCGCTGTTCACTCAAGCCCTGTGGGGCCTGGCCGTTGCGGCCTTACTAGTCGGTGGAACCTTCATGGTGATTACCATGGCCGCCTTACAGCTGATTCGGGAGCGGGCCGCAGCCAACCCGACGCCATTTCTTGCAAGGATGACGATCGCCTTCGCGACTGGACAGATATTGGGGCCGCTGCTGGTTCGGTTGATCGGTGAGAGCCGCATTGTGGGCCTTGATGCCATCGGTTTCACGACAGTTGTCGCGGCTTCAATGCTTGCGTTTTCTTCGGTCTGGTTGTGGCGTGACAATTCTTTCGGGGAGTAAAGATGTTGATTTCAATACGAGTCTTGGCACTGGTCGCAGTAAGCTTGTTGAGCGGTTGCGCCGGCACCCTTCGATCTGATATTTCCGCTTTTCATCGACTCGGCCAGGCCGAGGGCCCGGCTACCCAAGGTTCAGCGCCACGTTTCGCAGTGGTTCCAGTTGATTCCGAGCAGGCTCAGAGCCTGGAGTTTCAGTCTTATGCCGCCTTAGTCTCTGAGCAACTTCGTGCTCGCCGCTGGATTGAAGTGCCACTCGACGAGGCATCCCTTCGGGTGAGCTTTCGTTACGGTTCTGGCACCGCCCAATCCGTCCTGATTGGTGATGCGTTTAGTGGGTTTTACGGTAGTTACGGCGTTTGGAGTCGCACCGGACCAGGATTTCCTCGAGGATCTGCCGTCGGCATGGGGTTTCCGATCGGGGCTTTTCCCCGGGACCTTCCTCGTGATGTTCGAGTGATTTATCTGCGGGAACTCTCTCTTCGAGTTGAACGCGCTGCGGTCGGCGGTATTAACTCTTCGCCAGTATCTGAACGACTTTACGAAGCAACCGTTCGCAGCCAGGGCAATTCATCCTCGCTGGCAACGGTCATGCCGGCAATGATTCGAGCCCTTTTTGCCGATTTCCCGGGCCCGAGTGGGGTAGAGCGCTCCGTCGAGGTACCCTTGAAGTCGCCTGGTTAAATCTTTTTTAATTCATTGCGATGATTCATTGTCCTGAAGTCATTCCCGGGGTCCGCGGTCGCGTGGGGTGTATCACCCTCAATCGCCCCCAAGCCTTGAATGCGCTCTCGTTGGCGATGATCCGTGCCATCACCGCGGCGTTGCGGGCTTGGCAGGACGATCCTGCAGTGGCAGCGGTCGCGATCCGCGGTGCCGGTAAGTCAGCACCATTTGGTCATTTTTGTGCAGGCGGTGATATCCGGTTTTTTCATCGGGCGGCCGTGAGGGGCGAAGCGGAACTCGAGGACTTCTTTACCGAAGAGTATGCCCTTAACCACTTGATTCATTGTTTTCCAAAGCCGGTGGTCGTACTACTGGATGGCATCGTGATGGGTGGTGGTATGGGGCTGGCCCAAGGTGCCTCACATCGGGTCGTGACCGAAAACAGCCGACTCGCGATGCCTGAGACGCTCATCGGTTTGTTTCCCGATGTTGGCGGTGGCTATTTTTTAAGCCGACTCAAGGGACACCTGGGTGAATGGTTGGCATTGACGGGCACCGTCGTGGGTGCCGCGACCGCGATCAAGATCGACTGGGCTGATCGTTATGTTCCCAGTCATCGTTTGGCCGAGCTTTGGGACGCGCTCGTACTGGCCGGATCGGCAGGCGAGGGGGGCTTGAGCAAATGTCTCGCGGAGTTTGAAGAACCTGTCGTCCCGGTCGATCCCGCGCTGGACGCGCTGATCGATCCCTCCACGGGCCCGACACTCAACGTGCTGATCGATCGTTGCTTTGGTCAGCCATCCGTGCCCGAAGTCGTTGCCGCATTAGCGTCTGAGGATCATCCGTGGGCTAAATCGACGCTCGAGGTCCTGGCCAAGCGTTCGCCACTGATGCTTCACGTGGCCTTCGAGCAAATTCGGCGCGCGCGGGGGATGACCTTGGAGGACGAATTAAGGATGGAGCGCGGCCTGGTGAGGCATTGTTTCCATCCTCATCACCTCAATCGGCGTGCAGGCCAGACCGAGACGGCCGAAGGCATCCGTGCCCTCGCCGTGGATAAAGACCATCTTCCAAGGTGGGAGCCCGCTGCACTCACCGCGGTGACAGCCGAGATGGTCGCCCCATTCTTTGTCAGCCCTTGGCCTAGTTGGGCCCACCCGCTGCGAGAACTGTAGGCCGTTATCAGGGGTGGCCGAGGTAATCGCGTTTGCCAATCTCGACGCCGTTGTGGCGCAGGATGCAAAACGTCGTGGTGCAGTGAAAGTAGACGTTCGGTAGCGCGTGCCCAAGCAGGAATTGCATTCCCTTGTAGTGGGTCTCTTTCTCGCCCCGCCGGGTCACGATGTCTTTGTCTTCGGTGCCGTCGATCTGTTCGGGCTTAAAGGTCTGAATAAAGGCGACGGTCTTTGCAATACGTGCCCTCAGGGCCGCGATGGTCTCTTCATTATCGACATCGGTCGGGATTTCGACGCCAGCCAGTCGTGCCATAACGCCTTTGCCCGTATCACAGGCAATCTGCACTTGGCGGGTCATGTTGAGCATGTCCGGATAGAGCCTAAAGCGGGTCAAGGCTGACTCGTCAAGCTTTTTCGCATCCACGAAAGCCTGCGCCTTCTCCAGCACAAAGCTGAGGTTGTTGAGGGCGTTGGTGATTCGGGGTGCGCTGGCCTG
>RFPW01000106.1 GCA_009925965.1 Betaproteobacteria bacterium | reverse complement strand
ATGCACGAACAGCCAACCCCACGTCCCCGGTGGTCATGACCAAAAGGCGACCGCCACCGATCTGAATGACGGTCGCCTTTTGGTCATGACCACCGGGGACGTGGGGTTGGCTGTTCGTGCATCGGCTGCCGTTCCGATGGTATTTGATCCCGTTACGATCGATGGCCGTGAATATGTCGATGGCGGCTTGGCGTCTCCGGTCCCCGTGCGCGCCTGTCGTAGGCTGGGGGCGCAGTTTGTGATCGGGGTGGATATTTCAACCCAGGCTAATTCGCAGCGCACCGAATCGTTACCCGACGTCTTGATGCAAACCTTTACGATCATGGGACAACATTTGGCGGCCGCTGAACTTCGCGAAGCCGATGTGGTGATCCGACCAGCGATCGGTGAGCGGTCGTCGATTGATTTTCGGGGCCGCGAGGCCGTCATCGCCGAGGGCGAGCGCTCGGCCCGTGCCCGCGTGCCGGAGATGCTGGCAGGGATCGCGAATTGGAATAGTTCGAAAAAAGAAGGGGGGAGTCCATGAGTTATCCGGAGATTCATGCGCGGTCGCTTGCCGATCCCGATTCATTCTGGCGTGCGGAGGCCAACCGGATTGACTGGCATCGTCCGTTTGATGTGACCTGCGATCAGTCTCGTTTGCCATCGGTGCGCTGGTTTGTCGGCGGCGAAACCAATCTATGTCATAACGCGGTCGACCGGCATCTGGCGTCGCAGGCCGACCAGCCTGCGCTCATCTGGGTCTCAACCGAGGTGGATCAGGAGAAGTCTTTTACCTTTGCCCAGTTGCACCGAGAGGTTCAACGAATGGCCGCGATATTCGTCGCACATGGTGTTGGCCGTGGTGACCGGGTTTTGATCTATTTGCCGATGATTCCGGAAGCGGTCTTCGCGATGCTCGCCTGTGCGCGTATCGGTGCGATCCATTCGGTGGTGTTCGGCGGGTTTGCATCACATGCGCTGGCAAGCCGTATCGATGACGGCGCCCCGAAGATGGTTGTGAGCGCGGATGCGGGCGCTCGCGGCGGTCGCATGATTCCCTATAAAGGTCTGCTAGACGAGGCGATCTCAATCTCGCGCTCCAAACCTGAGCACGTGTTGATGGTCGACCTGGGTCGTGTTCCTTTTGATCCCATCCCGGGGCGGGATCTTGACTATGCGACCGAGCGTGAGCGCGTTTTTGATGCGCAGGTGCCAGTGACCTGGCTTGAGTCGAATGAGATTAGTTACATCCTCTACACCTCGGGCACCACCGGAAAGCCCAAAGGCGTTCAGCGCGATGTTGGGGGCTACGCAGTTGCGCTCGCTCATTCAATGGCAAATGTTTTCCAGGGCGGCCCGGGGCAGACGTATTTCTCGACAAGCGATATTGGATGGGTTGTAGGACATTCGTACACCGTTTACGGCCCCCTGCTGGCCGGGATGGCAACCATTCTTTACGAGGGGTTGCCGACGCGTCCTGACGGTGCAATTTTCTGGAAGCTCGTTGAACAGTACCGAGTCTCTGCAATGTTCTCGTCACCGACCGGCATTCGTGTGCTTAAAAAGCAAGATCCGGATCTGCTTAAACGCCATGATGTTTCATCGTTGAAAGGCCTTTACCTCGCCGGCGAACCGTTGGACGAATCAACCTCATCCTGGATTTCGGAAGCGCTTGGTGTGCCGATTATTGATAACTACTGGCAGACCGAGACCGGCTGGCCCATTCTGACAATCGCGCGCGGCCTGGATGATCGGCCGGCCCGTTTAGGCAGTCCGGGCTTTCCGATGCCAGGCTTTGATGTGCGTATTGTCGATGAAGTGAGCGGCCTTGAAGTGGCCCCGGGTCAGCGGGGTGTGGTCGCGATTGTTCCGCCGCTACCGCCCGGTTGTATGCAGTCGGTCTGGGGCGATGAGGCGCGCTTTCTGGAGACCTACTATCGCGCGATCCCCGGGCGAGAGGTTTACTCGACCTTCGACTGGGGAATCGTCGATGAGGACGGTTACACCTTCATCCTCGGACGAACCGACGACGTCATCAACGTAGCCGGGCATCGTCTTGGCACCCGAGAGATTGAGGAGTCCATCTCCAGTCACAAGGCCGTGGCTGAATGCGCCGTGGTCGGCGTAGCGGATGCGCTCAAGGGTCAGGCAGCGGTCGCCGTGGTCGTACTCAGGGACAGTTCGATCCTGGCAGCTGAAGACCATACCCGTTTGAGCGCCGAAGTGATGGCCACAGTCGATCGTCAGCTCGGTGCCATTGCGCGTCCCGCGAAGGTTTACTTCGTCGGCGCCTTGCCCAAGACTCGGTCCGGCAAGGTGCTGCGACGGGCCATCTTGGCCGTTTGCGAAGGGCGTGACCCGGGTGAGCTCACGACCATAGAGGACCCCTCGGTGCTTGATCAGTTACGCCAATTGGTGGTCACCGGGAACCTTTAGTGGACGGCTTTGTTCTAAAGAAGCTCATTAGCGGCTGGCTCATGCCGCCGGCCTTGCCGTTGCTGTTGATCGTGATTGGCCTCTTGATGGGGCTCTTTGCGACCTCGCGGGGCGGCTCGAAGCGCTCGAAAGCAGGGCTTGGCTGGATTGGCCTTGGTACCACGATCTTGTTGTTGAGCTCCTTGGGGGTGGTCAGTGAGGCGTTGGTCAACCTGACGCAGGCTGGGCTCACGCCGCTGTCGCTGGCCGCGCTCCAGCAACGCTTGCTGCAGCCTGATGCACCGCAGGCCATCGTGATTCTCGGCGGAGGTGTTCGCCGGGATCTGTCCGAAGACGACGGCGATGGATTCGCCCCCAAGCAGGATGCCCAGGACCGTCTGCTGTATGCAGCGCGCCTCGCCCGCAGCAGCCGACTGCCCATTCTGGTGTCCGGTGGCGCGCCAATTCCGCAAACCCCGCCCGAGGCTCGTGTCATGCGCAGGGTCATGGAGCGTGACCTGGGTATCGCGGTGCGTTGGGTCGAAGATCGCTCGCTCGACACCGGCGAAAATGCTCGACTCTCAGCGCCGATGTTAAATGCAGACGGTGTCCGACATATCGTTTTGGTGACGAGTCCGTCGCATCTTCAGCGAGCCACCAGTGCCTTTGTGGACGCGGGTCTGACCGTCACCCCAGCGCCGACCGCTCTCAACCCCGGCGGGGGCGCTTTTTGGGAACTGTGGGTGCCGAGCGCGGGTGCCTTACGGCAATCGACTGGTGCGTCTCACGAATTGCTCGGGCGTACCTTTCTCTGGTTAAAACGCCTGCGTGAGTGACGCCCAAGCCAACAGTCGCCAACAGCAGCGTGCCCTTTTCGCCTCGTTTGGTCTGGTCCTCTTGTGGGGGGCAAACTTCTCTGTTCAGAAGTTAGTGTTTGCGACCCTCGAACCAGGACCATTCCTGTTTGCCCGATACCTGATTTTACCGAGCGCGGCGTATTGGTTGCTGCGCCAGCGCGGGTTACTGCGTTTACCCAGCCGACGTGATTATTGGGCATTGGGGCGTTTGGGCCTAAAGGGTCACCTGCTGCATGTGGGCTTTGTGACTTGGGGGATTTACTGGTCGACGCCATTCTCGAGCGCGCTGATTCTGGCCTGTGGGCCGGTCTTCACCTTGCTGATCTTGCGTGCTACGGGGGTCGAAAGGCCTCGCCGTTCACAGACCATCGGCGTTGCGCTCGCGCTGATTGGTGTGCTCGTTTTTTTGTCGGACAAGCTGATGCTTGGGCGTTGGTCAGCCAGCTTGGGCGATCTCGCGCTTGTGGGTGCCGCAGCGCTCTTCTCCTGGTACACGGTGAGCTCTAAACCGCTCGTTGAGCGGCTGGGTAGCGCTGCGACGATGGGGTGGTCAACGCTGTTGGGTTCATTGCCGGTTTTGGTTGTCGCTGCCCCGGCCGGTTTGGCGTACGACTGGTCTCTGCCGAGTCCTCTCGTCTGGGCTGGCTTGCTTTGGTCTGTCCTGGTTGCATCCTTTGGCGGGTGGTTGGTCTGGGCCTGGATCAATGCCGTTCGGGGCGTCGCCAAGACAGCGCCATTGATGTACCTGATGCCACCCGTTGCAGGGGCGGTTTCATGGGCACTCGGTGGCGAGTTTTTCACCGTCACCCAGATCGGGGGCGCACTGATTGCGCTGGCGGGCGTCGGGCTCGCCCAGTTTGGGCGTCAGTTCGCCCAGCGGTTTCGGGCTTCGACGCCGCTATGATCCCGCTGTCTGATACAACCCATAGTTTTTAATAGGACGTGCTATGAAATCGAAAGCAACTCTCGAAGCAGCTGAGGTGGATCAAATTCTTGCGGCGGCATCAGCCCACGCGCTGGAGAATCACTGGGCTGTGTCGATCGCGGTTTGTGATGACGGCGGCCACCTATTGGGACTGCGTCGCCTTGATGGTGCTGCACCCATCGCCGCATATATCTGTGCTGAAAAGGCGCGGACGTCGGCACTTGGACGGCGTGAATCCAGAATCTATGAAGAAGTCATCAATGGCGGACGAACGTCATTTTTATCCGCCCCATTGCTTCAGGGCATGCTTGAGGGTGGAGTGCCGATCATGGTCGATGGCCAATGCATCGGGGCGGTCGGCGTATCGGGCGTGAAATCCGAACAGGATGCTGAAATCGCCAGGGCTGGCATTGCAACCCTGGCCTGATCAAAGCGAGTCCGGCAGCGAGTCCGGAAGAGACACCGGCAGCGATGGCGGCAGCGTTCTGGCGGCGGGCGTTCGCCGTCGCGAAATCCTTGCCTGGTCTCTTTACGACTTTGCCAATTCTGGCTACGCCACCGTTGTTCTCACCGCGGTCTATAACGTTTTTTTTGTCGATGTGATCGCGGGGGGCGCGTCCTGGGGCACGCTGGCCTGGACCGCTGCGCTGTCGTTCTCTTCCCTGGTGGCACTGCTCATGGCCCCGGCTCTTGGGGCCTGGGCCGACGCGCACCGCGGGAAAAAACGTCTGTTGGCCTGGAGTACCGCTGGCTGCGTTCTGGCGACTGCCGCACTTGCGTTGCCGGGGCAGGGCGAAGTCTGGTTGGCAGCCGCGTTGATCGTGATTTCCAACGTGTGTTTCAGCCTTGCCGAGGGTCTCATCGCAGCGTTCTTGCCAGAGTTGGCTCAACCGGCAGCGCTGGGTCGCGTGTCCGGATGGGGCTGGAGCTTTGGCTATTTTGGCGGCATGCTGACTCTGGGCGCCTCGCTGGTCGTTGTGTTGCACGCGCAGGCATTGCATCAGCCCGCGACAGTTTATGTGCCGCAGACGATGTTCATCGTAGCTGGCGTGTTCGCGCTTGCAAGCATGCCAACGTTTATGTGGTTACGTGAGCGCGGGGCTGGTTCGGTACTTGGCGCGCACCGGGATGCCGGCAAGCCGATCAAGATCTCTGGTAGGGCGTTTTTCTCAACCCTGCGCCAATTCCCTGATTTCGCGGCGTTATTGGCTTGCGCTGTCTTCTACCAAGCGGGTATTGCTGTGGTGATCGCATTGGCTGCGGTTTACGCGCAGGCCGTGATGAATTTTGATATGACGCAGACCATGATGCTGGTATTCACCGTCAATATCGCTGCTGCGATTGGGGCATTTGGGTTCGGTCACGTGCAGGACCGGGTCGGACATCGACTCGCGCTGGCGCTCACGATCGTGGCATGGATTGTGATGGTTCTGATCGCGGCATTCACATCAAGCGTAGAACTATTCTGGTTCGCGGCTACATTAGCCGGCCTTGCGATGGGCTCGAGTCAATCGTGCGGACGAGCACTGACGGGGTTGCTTGCCCCGCAAGATCGTGTCGCAGAGTTTTTTGGACTTTGGACCGTTGCGGTGCGCGTCGCGTCGATCATCGGGCCTATCACCTATGGCCTGGTGACTTGGGTTACGGGGGGCGATCACCGCCGGGCTATTTTGGCGACCGGCGGCTTCTTCCTGATTGGACTGATCTTGCTCTTTCGGGTCAATGTGCCGCGCGGGCAATCGACGGCATTGGCAGCGCCACGCTGGCGATCTTAGCGGCCCATTCGCGCGGACCGGTTTCGTGCACCGAGGTGCCCAGTGAATCCACCGCGACGGTGACAGGCATGTCTACCACGTCGAATTCGTAAATTGCTTCCATGCCAAGGTCAGCAAATCCAACGACGCGAGCCGCTCGAATCGCCTTCGAGACGAGGTAGGCGGCGCCGCCAACGGCCATCAGGTAAGCCGCTTTGGAGTCGCGGATGGCTTCAATGGCGACTGGGCCGCGCTCGGCTTTGCCGACCATGGCGATCAGGCCCGTTTGCTCGAGCATTGTTCGGGTGAATTTGTCCATCCGGGTCGACGTTGTTGGACCCGCGGGACCAACGGCTTCATCGCGGACGGGATCGACGGGGCCGACGTAGTAAATCACCCGGTTTTTGAAGCTCACCGGGAGTGGTTCACCACGGGCGAGCAGTTCTGTGATGCGCTTGTGTGCGGCGTCGCGACCCGTCAGCAGTTTGCCATTGAGGAGGACTGTCTGGCCGGGCTTCCAGGCAGCGACCTGCTCTGGCGTCAGCGTATTCAAATCAACCCGCAGGCTGCGCCCAACATCAGGTGCCCAGGCGACATCGGGCCAGTCCGACAGCTTGGGCGCTTCGAGGTGGGCTGGCCCCGAACCGTCCAGACTGAAATGCGTGTGCCGGGTAGCCGCACAGTTTGGAATCATCGCGACGGGCTTACTGGCCGCGTGGGTCGGATAGGTTTTGATTTTGACGTCCAGTACGGTCGTCAGTCCCCCGAGGCCTTGCGCGCCGATCCCCAGCGCATTGACCCGATCACATAATTCAATTCGAAGAGCCTCGGTCTTGTTCTGCGGTCCGCGGGCCTTGAGTTCGCTCATGTCAATGGGTTCCATGAGGGACTCCTTGGCCATGAGCATCGCTTTTTCAGCCGTGCCGCCGACGCCGATTCCAAGCATGCCGGGAGGACACCAGCCCGCGCCCATCAGGGGAACCGTTTTCAGCACCCATTCGGTGACGTCATCGGACGGGTTCAACATCGCGAACTTCGACTTGTTCTCGGAGCCGCCCCCCTTGGCTGCGACGTCGACATCGACGGTATGGCCAGGCACCACCGTCATGTGAATGACCGCAGGGGTGTTGTCGCGGGTGTTTTTGCGTTCGAACAGCGGGTCTTCGAGGACAGAGGCACGTAGCTTGTTGTCGCTATTGAGATACGCGCGCCGGACCCCCTCGTTAACCATCTCCTCGATGGACATCGTTGCAGGGCCGCCGTCAGGTCCGCTCCAACGAACATCCATTCCGATTTTCAGGAATACGTTGACGATGCCGGTGTCCTGACAGATCGGTCGATGGCCTTCGGCGCACATGCGTGAATTCGTCAGGATCTGTGCGATCGCATCCTTGGCCGCCGGACTTTGCTCGATGGCATAGGCCTGCGCGAGGTGGCGGATGTAGTCCGCCGGGTGGTAGTAACTGATGAACTGGAGCGCATCGGCCACGGACTCGATGAGGTGATCTTGAGCGATCGTGGTTGGCGTGACGGGCGTTTTCGTCA
>RFPW01000105.1 GCA_009925965.1 Betaproteobacteria bacterium | reverse complement strand
AGATGAGAATCGATGCCTATCGCAGGCTTGCCGAGGCAGGAACGATGGAGGCCATTGACCAACTTCGCTTGGCTTGGCGCGATCGGTTTGGGCCTCTTCCCGGGGAGCGTCGTCCGGTTTCCGGCGGGACAGCGCGATCACGAGGGGCGAGCACTCAAAGTGCCTCATATGGGCTGGAACACGGTGCATCAGACCCGGTCGCACCCGCTTTGGGAGGGTATCGCAGACGACGAGCGGTTTTATTTCGTGCACAGTTATTACGCCCGCCCCACCGATCAGGGGCTAGAGGTCGGTCGGTCCGAACATGGCGTCGGCTTTACCAGTGCGGTGGCGCGGGATAACATCTTCGCTACCCAGTTTCATCCTGAAAAAAGCGCCGCTGCGGGCTTGCGTTTGTACGCGAATTTCGCCAGCTGGTCCCCCTGAAACCAACCTGTTCTGAGCCATGCTGTTGATACCGGCAATCGATCTGAAAGATGGACGTTGTGTTCGTCTGCGTCAGGGCGACATGCAAGACGCGACTGTTTTTTCCGAAGATCCTGGCGCGATGGCCTCCCATTGGGTCGATCAGGGCGCGCGCCGTCTGCATCTGGTGGATTTGAATGGAGCCGTTGCGGGGCGGCCCAAGAATGAGGGCGCCGTCCGCGAGATCATTGCAGCCGTCGGCGATCGTATCCCGATCCAGCTCGGTGGCGGAGTGCGAGATCTCGACACGATTGAGCGTTATCTGGACGGTGGCCTGGAGTGGATCATCATCGGTACGGCGGCCGTCAAGAACCCTGGTTTTTTGCACGATGCCTGTGGTGCATTTCCTGGCCAGATCATTGTTGGGCTCGATGCGCGCGATGGCAAAGTGGCGACCGATGGCTGGAGCAAATTGACCGGGCATGACGTGATCGATCTGGCCCGCAAATTCGAAGACATCGGGGTCGAGGCGATCATCTACACCGATATTGGGCGCGACGGCATGATGCAGGGCGTCAATGTCGAAGCGACCGTGCGACTCGCGCAATCGGTCCGTATTCCGGTGATTGCTTCCGGCGGGGTGACTAACCTCGCGGATGTTGAAGCACTTTGTGCCGTTGAATCCGAGGGCGTCTCGGGTGCAATCCTCGGGCGGGCGCTATACGAGGGGGCTTTGTCACTGGCCGAGGCTCAGGCGCGTGCAGATCAACTGACCGGGCCCGACGCCGGGCGCTAAGCCGGCGGATTCGGTTTCGATGGCATTCGGCTCCTCGGCTTAACCGGATGCTCGCGCGCCGAATCATTCCGTGCCTTGATGTCACCGCTGGACGAGTCGTCAAGGGGGTCAATTTTGTCGAACTGCGTGACGCCGGCGATCCCGTCGAAATTGCCCGGCGTTACGACGCTCAAGGGGCGGACGAACTGACCTTTCTGGACATTACTGCGTCGAGCGATGATCGGGACCTGATTCTTTCTGTGATCGAAGCGGTTGCCAGCGAAGTCTTTATCCCGCTCACGGTTGGGGGCGGTGTGCGCCGGGTCGAGGATGTGCGGCGCTTGCTGAATGCGGGCGCCGACAAGATCTCGATCAACACCGCCGCGTTGCAAGATCCCGACCTCATCAATGCCACTTCAAACCGCTATGGTTCGCAATGCATTGTGGTGGCCATTGATGCCCGCGAGGACGCCCCCGGGCGCTGGCAGGTCTACACCCATGGCGGGCGTAGAGGCACGGGGCGCGACGCCGTGCAGTGGGCCATTGAAGCGGCCCAGCGCGGTGCAGGTGAGATTTTGCTCACCAGCATGGATCGCGACGGCACGCGGTCCGGATTCGATCTGGCGCTCACCCGGGCAGTGGCCGAAGCGGTCCCGGTTCCGGTCATTGCGTCGGGGGGCGTTGGGACCTTGGAGCATCTCGTTGAGGGCGTGACCCTGGGTGCAGCCGATGCCGTTCTG
This sequence comes from Betaproteobacteria bacterium, assembly GCA_009925965.1. GTDB lineage: Bacteria > Pseudomonadota > Gammaproteobacteria > Burkholderiales > Burkholderiaceae_E > RFPW01. The sequence goes on along the minus strand of RFPW01000105.1, from coordinate 5,620 downwards.
GCGGCCAGCATCTTTCATTTTGGTGACCATACGGTAGGCGAGGCCAAGCAACTCATGGCCGCGCGGGGCATCCCGGTGAGACTGTGACTCAGACGTCCCCGGTTCAGGTGTCCCAGATCAGTCCCGATGGCGTAGCCTGGCTCGACTCCGTCCGGTTCGATGCGCAGGGGCTCATTCCGGCGATTGCCCAGAACGTTCAGGATGGCGAAGTCCTGATGGTGGCCTGGATGAATCGCGAGTCACTGGCCGAGACAGTCGCGACGGGGCGGGCCGTGTATTGGTCGCGCTCGCGTCAGCGGCTTTGGCGCAAGGGCGAAGAGAGCGGGCATACACAGACCGTTCTTGGTTTGAGGATTGATTGCGATGCCGACGTGATCCTGCTCGAGGTCGAGCAAACCGGGGGCGTGGCCTGTCATACCGGTCGCCGACGGTGTTTCTATCGAAGCCTTACAGGCGGCGTCTGGCAGGAAACGGAGGCGCCGCTCGTCGATCCCGAAACGATTTATCGATAAGGACAAAAGTCGTCATGACCGAAGAAATTTTGACGCGGCTGGCGTCAACGATTGAGTCCAGGCGATCAGCAGATCCCGATCAATCCTACGTTGCGAGGCTGATGAGCCGAGGCGATGATGCGATTCTGAAGAAAATCGGTGAAGAGGCAACCGAGGTTGTTCTGGCTGCAAAGGACGGCGTGCCCGATCGAATCGTTGCCGAATGTGCCGACCTCTGGTTTCATTGTCTGGTGATGCTCGCACACCATGATCTGCACCCAGACGACGTGCTGGCTGAGCTCGCGCGTCGTGAGGGCCTGTCCGGCATCGAGGAGAAGGCTTTGCGAAAGCGCCTGCAACGTGAAGTCGACGAAGGAACAAGAGAATGAATCAGACCCCCTGTATTTTTTGCAAGATCGTGGCCGGTGAAATTCCAGCGCGAAAAGTCTTTGAAGACGAGGATATTCTGGTCTTCCACGATATCCATCCGCAGGCGTCGATGCATCTCTTGATGATTCCCAAACGCCACCTCGAGAATCTCTACGATGCGGATGAAACGCATTCAGCAGTCTTGGGAAAAATGATGGCGCTGGCTGGAAAAATCGCCCGTGAACAGGGTTCGCCCGATGGGTTCCGTCTCGTTGTCAACAACGGCAGGGTCGGCAGGCAGGAGGTGTATCATCTCCACCTCCACCTGCTTGGCGGAACGGAGCCGCTCGGCTCGAGCATGAATCGGCACTGAGCGAGGATACGCACATGGGATCTTTTAGTATTTGGCACTGGTTGATCGTTCTTGCGATCATCTTGTTGGTATTCGGTACGAAAAAACTGCGCAACCTTGGTGGCGATTTAGGCGGCGCAGTCAAGGGTTTCAAAGAAGGGATGAAAGAGGCGACGACCGACAAGCCGGCAGAGCAAGTCGGCGCTTCGAGCATGACCGGAACTTCAGGAACCCCGGGAGTGGCGGGCGCAACGACGCACGCCCAATCGTCGGCCCAGGATGCCGCGCGGACGATCGATGTGGATGCCCGGGAGCGCCGCTCCTGAGCCTCTGATCCTTTGCTTCGGGCGCGAGGAGCGCCAACGACATGTTTGACATTGGTTTTTCCGAGATGATGGTGATCGCGGTGGTCGCCCTCGTCGTGCTCGGGCCTGAGCGATTGCCGCGTGTGGCGCGCCAGGCGGGCGAATGGATTGGCAAGCTGCAGCGATACGTGGCGGATGTCAAAAACGACATCACCCGCCAGGTCGAACTCGAGGAACTTCGCCGCGTACAGCAAGAAATGCAGGGCGCTGCGCGCGATCTCCAGTCCTCGATGCAAAAGTCGGTTTCCGAGATGCAAACTCAGGTGTCGGAGTTGCGCGCAGAAGTCGAAGCCAGCACCGAATTGAGCGAGCCACCCATGACCCACCTCACCGACTGGGATCGGGTTTATGCGATCCGACGCTCCCGTGAACGGATTCGCGACCGTCGGATTGAACGCGAGCGCCGCATTGGCGCGATCCGACCCAAACGCAGGTTGGTGCGCTGATGGTCCTTAAGTTTTTGAAGCGCAACGGCTCGGGTTCGGCGACCGGTTCTGCAAACGTGCCTGCCGACGGTTCGTCGTCCGATGGGACCGATGCCGGCACCAGCGCCCCAGAAGAAAGTTTCGTATCGCATCTGGTGGAGCTGCGCGACCGGGTCGTTAGATCCCTGATCGTCGTGGTCATCGTATTCGGCCTGAGTTTCTTCTATGCGGGCGAGATCATGCATTTTCTGGCGCAACCGCTCCAGGACGCGATGCCGCCGGGCGCCCGCATGATCATCACCGATTCGTCCGGGACCTTTTTCACCCTGATGAAGGTCTCTTTCCTGGTGGCCATTCTCGCCAGCCTGCCCTGGGTGCTTTACCAGGCTTGGGCGTTCGTTGCGCCGGGTCTTTATGAACACGAGAAGCGCTTTGCGGTCCCGCTGATCTTCTCGAGTGTGTTCTTCCTGCTGGTCGGGGTCAGCTTTGCCTACCTGTTTGTCCTGCCGGCAGCGTATCGGTTCTTCTTTGCGTTCAATGCGCAGACGGGCGCAGATACGATGCAGGACATCCAGAAGTACTGGGATTTCACGCTCGCGATCTTCTTCGGATTTGGCGTGACCTTTGAAGTGCCCGTGGTCGAGATGCTCCTGGTCAAGCTCGGCATGGTCACGACAAAACAACTCCGCGAGGCTCGCCGCTACGTCATCGTCGGCGCCTTTGTGGTCGCGGCGGTCTTGACGCCGCCGGACCCGCTGTCGCAGTTCATGCTCGCAGTGCCCCTGTGTTTGCTCTATGAGTTGGGGATTTGGCTCGCTGGGTTTGTCCGTGCGCGGTCAAGCTCGCCCGACGGTTCGGCCGACGAGCCCACGGATGACGCCGCAGACAAATCTGCAGAAAAAACTTCCGATAAGCCTGTGGCCTGACGCTCGATCCCTCAAACCGGGTTTGAGTCGTCGATAAACCGGTGTTCGATGCCCAGTTTGTGGGCGACTTCAGCGCCCACCGCCTGAACGCCCCAGCACTCGGTCGCATGGTGGCCGGCGGCGATGTAAATCACCCCGGCCTCGCGTGCGAGGTGAACGGTGGGTTCATTAATTTCTCCGCTGACAAAGGCATCGGCCCCGGCATCGATGGCCTGGGCTAACATCGAATGCGCAGCGCCTGTGCACCAGGCCAAACGACGGATCGGTCGGTCAAGCGCGCCGACCGCGAGGGGGACCCGATTCAGCGCCCGCTCCAGCCGCTTGCAAAGGTCGCTGGTTTGCGTCGGACCCGGCAAATCAGCGCACCATCCAAGTCCCTGATCGCCGAATCGAGCGACCGCAACCGGGTCAATGGGCCAGTCGAGCAGACGTGCGAGTTGAGCATTGTTGCCAAGGATCGGGTGCGCATCGAGCGGCAGGTGATAGCCATACAGATTGAGTTCAGCACGAAGAACGGCGGCGAGGCGCAGCCGTTTAGGGCCGATGATTCGCGGATCTTCTCCGCGCCAAAACCACCCATGGTGCACCAGGACCGCATCGGCACCGGCGGCGATGGCAGCCTCTAGAAAGGCGAAGCTGGCGGTGACGCCTGTAACCAACAGTCCGATCCGGGCTTTGCCTTCCACCTGCAGGCCGTTCGGGCAATAATCGGTGAAGCGTTCCGTTTCCAATAAATCGGAGAGTGTCCGGGACAGCGACTCTCTGGAAACCGTGTTTTGAATCTCTGCCGTCTTTGCCATACCCGCCGCCTCTTTCTCGATCGGATGTCTCGTCACCATGCTTAAGCGATTGTGGATGACTTTTGCGCAGACCGTCACCGTGGCACTCGCAGTCATCTTTGTGATCGCGACGTTGCGGCCAGAATGGTTGCCACGGAAACTGTCAATGGCGGGCACGCCAGGCGCAGCGATTCCAACAACGGGCTCGATTGCAGACGGATCGAGTCCAGGCCCGATGACCCCCGCATCGGGAACTGGATCAGCGCCGTGGCTTTCTTACGGCGAAGCGGCCCGGTCGGCCATTCCCGCTGTCGTCAATATCTATACGACCAAAGAGGCCCGGATACCCAATCATCCGCTTCTCAGCGATCCCGGTTTTCGTCGGTTTTTTGGTGAACAAGGGCCTTCGCGCCGGCCAGTCTCGAGCCTGGGTTCGGGCGTCATTGTCGCGTCTGACGGGTTGGTGCTGACGAACCATCATGTCGTGGAAGCCGCCGATGAAATAGAAGTAGCCCTCGCCGATGGTCGTCGTGCCAAAGCGAAGGTTGTTGGCAGTGACCCTGAGACCGACCTGGCCGTGCTACGGATCGGTTTGACTGCACTGCCTACGCTCGCTTTTGGGGATTTGGAGCGGGTGCAGGTGGGTGATGTTGTGCTGGCCATCGGCAATCCGTTCGGGGTTGGGACCACTGTGACGATGGGGATCGTTTCCGCGCTCGGCAGGACGCATCTGGGAATTAATACCTTCGAGAACTTCATTCAGACCGATGCCGCCATCAATCCCGGAAATTCCGGAGGGGCTCTCGTCGACAGTCGGGGTCGATTGCTGGGGATCAATACGGCGATCTACTCCCGCTCAGGGGGGTCAATGGGGATCGGGTTTGCGATCCCCGTGACCACGGCGCGCCAGGTCGTCGACTCGATCGTCAAGCAAGGCGGCGTGGTGCGCGGCTACATTGGCGTCGAGCCTCAGGATCTGACCCCCGAAATTGCCGAGGCCTTTCAGATCCCGCGACGTGAGGGTGCAATTATCGCGGGACTGGTCCGCGGCGGTCCGGCGGATAAAGCCGGCGTCAAAGCCGGCGATGTGCTGATCGCCGTCGAAGGCCGTGCGGTCAAGGACACCCCGTCGATGCTGAACCTGATCTCGCAACTCGAACCAGGTCGCACCGCGAACCTGCGTTTTGTTCGCGAGGGTCGCGAAGTCGACCTGCCGATCGTGATTGGTCGGCGGCCCAAGCCCGCCCGCGGACCTGTCCAGCCCAACGAATGAGATCCCGCTCAGGCAGGAAATCGAGTCTTGCGACGCCGTGTCACTCTCGTAGGGCTGAGCCTGGTTGGGCTAAAATCCAACGTTCACTGGAGCATTCCCTTCCGGGGGAGCCTTTCCAGGGTCGCCGATGTATGATTTCGGCGCATTTTGATTTGATATTGGTTGCGCCCTAGCGGCGTGCTGCTGAGGTTTAGAGATGTCGAATTCCACCTCCATGTCGCCCGCTTCAAATTCTGCGACCGGTTTCACGCCTGGCAATCCCAATGACCCCGCGCGGCGGACCTGGATTGCCGTTGCTGGCGCAGCCGGCGCGGTGGGCGGCGCTTGCGTTGCTGTTCCCTTCGTGAGTACGTTTACGCCTTCCGAGCGGGCTAAATCGGCGGGCGCCCCGGTGGAAGTCGACATCAGCGCAATGAAGCCGGGTGAGTTACTTCGGGTTGAATGGCGCGGCAAGCCGGTTTGGGTCCTGCGTCGCACGCCTGAAATGCTCGATTCGCTTAAGAAGACCGAGGGTCAGGTTGCTGATCCAGGTTCGGCACGTAAGGCCTATCCGACGCCCGAGTACGCACAGAACACACATCGGTCGATCAAGCCTGAGTACCTTGTTGTGGTGGGAATTTGTTCCCATTTAGGCTGCTCC
>RFPW01000104.1 GCA_009925965.1 Betaproteobacteria bacterium | reverse complement strand
CGTTCAGAAAGCGCTCAAAGGACCTCGTCGTCAACAAATGGGGGAAGAATCGGCGGCTTAGCGTAGACGATCGGTCTTAAGATGTCGGCCCGGCGATCGTTATTTTCGGTGGGCCGTTGTCGTCAAGCCGACTTCAAAAAGCGTTACTCTCTGCGCTTGCCCTATTTCGTGGATTTTTCGGCGGATTAACATGGACACACAACTGGATCGATTCGACGAATTCCTGCCCGATTTTCGGATTGCCGATCCAACGCTCGCCGACATGGGGCGCAAGGAAATCCGGATCGCACAGAAGGAAATGCCGGGTCTCATGGCCCTCCGTTCCGAATTTGGCGACGAAAAGCCCCTCGAGGGTGCACGGATCGCGGGGGCTGTTCACATGACGGTCCAGACTGCAGTGCTGGTCGAGACGCTGCAAGCCTTAGGGGCGGACGTTCGCTGGGCCTCGAGCGACCTGTCGTCGACCCGGGACGAGGCCGCGGCGGCACTGGTTGCTCGCGGTAATCATGTTTTTGCATTCAAGGGAGAATCGCCGGCTCGTTATTGGGAGTACATGCATCGCATTTTTGAATTCCCGGTCTCGGACGACAACCCTCATGGGGCAGCCAATCTGATTCTCGATGACGGCGGTGATGCGACGTTTCTGCTCCATGTGGGTGCGCAGGCGGCGCTCGATCCGTCCATCCTGGAGAGTAATCATTCAGATCAGGCGCGCTGGTTTTTCGATTCGATTCGACTGCGTCTTGCTGAGGATCCGGGGTGGTACCAGCGCCAACTCGATCAGATCATTGGCGTGACTGAAGAGAGCCATACCGGTGCCCTGCGTCTCGAAGAGCTCAGCCGTGATGGGCATCTCAAGGTGCGCGCGGTCAACGTGAATGATTCGGTCACCAAAGCGAAATTTGACAGTTACTACGGCTGTCGGGAATCCCTCGTGGATTCGCTCAAACGGGCAACCGACATCATGATCGCCGGCAAGGTAGCCGTTGTTGCCGGATTCGGCGACGTCGGCAAAGGCTGTGCGCTGGCCTTGCGCGGTTTGTCTGCGCAGGTCTGGGTAACCGAAATTGACCCGATTTGCGCGCTGCAGGCTGCGCTTGACGGCTACCGCGTGGTCACCATGGATCAGGCCGCGTCTCAGGGCGACATTTTTGTCACGACGACTGGTAATACGCGGGTGATCACGCGGGCCCACATGGATCAGATGAAGGATGAGGCCATCCTCTGCAACATGGGACATTACGATGACGAGATCGACATTGCGTCGATCCGGGGTGAGGCCAGTGGCTGCACATGGCAAAACGTCAAGCCCCAAGTGGATGAAGTCGTCTTCCCGGATGGCCGTCGTCTGATCCTGCTGGCCGAGGGGCGTCCGGTGAATCTGGGCTGTGGCGCTGGACATCCGAGCTTTGTGATGTCCGGCGTATTTGCCAATCAGGTGATTGCGCAGATCGACCTGTTTAGAAACCCTGAACATTATCAAGTAGGTCAGATTCACCCCCTACCCAAACGGCTTGATGAGAAAGTTGCGAGACTTCATCTTAAAAAGGTCGGCGCGCAATTGACAGAATTGACCGATGAACAAGCTGCCTATATCGGAGTCCCTAAATCGGGACCGTTTAAGGTTAAGTCCTATCGTTACTGATTTTTTAGTTAGGGTTAAAACGTGAGTCAACATTCAGTCCGAATCAAGAGTGAAAGTATCCCTTCCCTGGTGCGCAATTACGAATTTATTGCGCTTGTTTTCCAGGGTGGTGGCGCACTGGGGTCTTACCAGGCTGGAGTTTTCGAAGGCTTAAGCGAAGCAGGGATCGAGCCAAACTGGATGTCAGGTGTTTCCATTGGAGCGATTAACGCCTCGATTATTGCGGGTAATAAGCCCGAAGATCGGGTGGCTAAACTCAAAGAGTTCTGGGAAACGGTCACCGACCACGGCTATGCCAGTCATTTGGCCGGGAATGACGACATGCGGACGTTCCATAATATGACGAGCGCCTTTATGTCGATGATCTCCGGGATCCCTGGGTTCTACAAGCCCAGAATGATGAGCCCCTGGCAGCAGGTTCCTGGTCAGGCTGGTGCGACCAGTCACTACGACACCAGTGACCTGAAGGACCATCTCAACAGCCTCATCAACTGGGATATTCTTAACAGCGACAGCCATCGTCTGAGCGTCGGTGCCGTGAATGTTCGAACCGGAAATTACAAGTACTTTGATACCGCGCTAGAGCGCCTCGGCCCTGAGCATATTATGGCCAGCGGGGCACTGCCTCCTGCCTTCCCAGCAATGAAGATCGGTTCCGAGTTTTATTGGGATGGCGGGATCGTCTCGAACACGCCGCTGCAGTACCTGCTTGAACTCCATAAGCTGCATAAGGCGCTGGTCTTCCAGGTTGACCTGTTCAATGCGCGCGGGGACATGCCCAAGACCATGCCGGAAGTGATGTCACGTCAGAAGGACATCATGTTTTCGAGCCGGACCCGTAACGCCACCAACCGTTACAAGAAAACGCATGATTTGCAGATCAAGCTTCGCGACGCCCTGAGCCGGATCGACCCCGCCAAGTGGACGCCTGAAGACAAAGTCATGCTGGAAGAGCTTCAGGACACCCCGCAAGTCAACGTATTACAGCTGATTTACCATCACGCTGATTACGAGGGTGATTCCAAAGACTATGAATTCTCCAAGTGGACCATGCGCGAGCATTGGGCCGCAGGTCTGGAGGATGCACGCCGGACGCTGTCTCATCCGGACTGGCTCAAGTTGCCAGACCAGGCCGTTGGCATGACCGTGCATGACGTGCACCGCGAGGATGGTCGCTGAATCGGCGCTGATCAAGAGAAAAGCCGCTGCTTTGCTCGGGAAACTGAGGGGCAGCGGCTTTTTACTGACTGACTAAGTGCTTAGTGCGTGTTGCTTAGTGCGTGTTTAGTGCGCAACCCATCCACCTTCCACGGCGATGTGGGTGCCGGTGATCGAGGCAGCCGCATCGGATGACAGGAAAATCGTGGTGCCGGCGATCTGCTCAACGGTCACGAACTGCTTGGTCGGTTGGGCGGCCAGCAGCACATCACGTTTGACTTGCTCCTCGGTCATCCCGCGAGCTTTTGCGGTGTCGGGGATCTGTTTCTCGACCAACGGGGTCAGGACGTAGCCCGGGCAAATTGCGTTGACGGTCACGCCATGGGTAGCGACTTCGAGTGCAACAGTCTTGGTCAGGCCGAGGATGCCGTGCTTGGCTGCGACGTAGGCTGATTTGAATGGCGAAGCCACCAGCGCGTGCGCAGATGCCACGTTGATGATCCGGCCCCAATGCTTCTCTTTCATGTAGGGCACAGCAAGGCGGGTGGTGTGGAATGCCGAGCTCAGGTTGATTGCAATAATTGCATCCCATTTAGCGACCGGGAATTCCTCAATCGGGCAGACATGCTGAATGCCGGCGTTATTGACGAGAATGTCAACACCACCAAAGGTTTCCGCTGCGTGCTTCATCATCGCTTCGATCTGGTCGCCTTTGCTCATGTCGGCGCCGTCGTAGATCGCTTTGACGTGGTACGTGTTTTCCAGACGTACACGGAGTGCTTCGATTTCGGCGGCATCGCCAAATCCATTTAGAACCAGGTTAACGCCTTCTTTTGCGAGGCCTTCTGCGATTCCGAGGCCAATTCCGCTCGTTGAGCCAGTGATAAGTGCCGTTTTGCCTTTAAGCATTTTGAATTCCCAAGAGTTTTGTTCAAGAAAAATGACGGAAGCGAGTGCGCTGAGAACCTTTGAATTTCTCGAGCGGAACATTACACCTTTAGCCTTGATTGGGCGACTTTCCAGTGAGTAATTCAACGAAGCGGGTCACGAATCGCCGCGGGGTTCGGTCGGCCGGTAATGCGACAAAACTGGTTTTGGTGCCAAATAGGTGACGGCAATCCAACGCAATCAGAGGGTGGTCGGCAATCGGATCGAAAGCGACTGAGGCAATCAATCCGACGCCTAATCCAAGGCGCACATAGGTTTTGATCACATCGGCGTCGAGGGCGCTGATCGCCATCTCAGGCGTCAGTCCGGCGTCTGCAAAAACCAGGTCGATTGTGTTGCGTCCAGCAAAGGCTGCGTCGTAGGTCAGCAGGGGAAATTGAGCCAGATTGGCGACGCTGATCGTGTCGCTCGGTTGGTTGGTGAACTCCACGGCGATTGGGTGCTCCGGGGGCATCACAGCGACGTGCGACCACTCCAGAAAAGGAGTGGCCCGCAGTTGTTCAACCCGGCTGACCGCCTCGGTCGCGATGGCCAGGTCGGCCTTGCCCTCAAGGACTGAACGAACCACCTGTTCAGGGTCGCCTTGGCGGAGCGTGACCGCAACGCGGGGGTGATCTCGTCTGAACTGTGCCACCACCGCGGGTAAGGTGTATCGGGCCTGGGTGTGGGTTGTCGCGATGGTGAGTGTGCCGGCCTCGCTGTCGGTCCATTCACGACCTACCCGCCGAAGGGCTTCGACATCGTCGAGCACGCGCTCTGCGATCGCCAGCGCCGCGCGACCGGGTTCGGTCAGGCCGGTGAGTCTGCGGCCACGACGCTCGAAGATCTGGCAGCCCAATTCTTCTTCGAGTTCCAGGATCTGTCGGCTGACACCGGGCTGCGAGGTGTGCAGTGCCGCCGCAGCCGCAGTCAGGTTGAGATCTCTACGGGCGATTTCCCGGAGATATCGCAGGCGCTGGAGATTCATCGGGTTTCATGCTCTGAAGTGTCGGTAGTGCGATTCTAAATGCTTTTTGGTAATGAATAGAGCAGATCGAATTGGTTTCCCTGCGACGCAAAACAGCGGAGACTGGCCGGCTGCGGAACTTCTATCCTGCGATCCCTATGTACCAATACGACCAATACGATCAACGCATCGTGGACGACCGCGTCGAGCGTTATCGTGACCAGACTCGACGCTTCCTGGCCGGCGAACTGTCCGAAGAGGAGTTTCGGCCGTTGCGGCTCCAGAATGGCCTCTATATCCAGCGGCATGCCCCCATGCTGCGGATCGCCATTCCCTATGGCACGCTCTCGGGGCGCCAACTCCGGGCGCTCGGTGATATCGCCGAGCGATGGGATGAAGGGTGGGGCCATTTCAGCACCCGTCAAAATCTTCAGCTCAACGCCCCCCGGCTCGAAGATACGCCCGATATTTTGGCTGCGCTCGCCCAGGTCCAGATGCATGCGATCCAAACCAGCGGCAATTGTGTGCGCAACGTCACGAGCGATCATTTCGCCGGTGTCGCACCCGACGAGATTCTGGATCCAAGGCCCTGGTGCGAAATCTTGCGCCAATGGAGCACCTTCCATCCTGAGTTTTCGGCGCTGCCGCGGAAGTTCAAGATCGCGGTGACCGCGAGCGAGGCCGATCGCGCCGCGGTTCAGGTCCATGACATCGGTTTGCGGGCAGTGCTGAGTCCCGCCGGTGAAGTGGGATTCGAGGTCTGGGCAGGTGGCGGGCTCGGACGTACGCCAGTGATTGGAACCCGGATCCGAACCTGGATACCTGCGCCAGAACTATTGCTCTATGTTGAATCGATTTTGCGGGTCTATAACGCCGATGGCCGTCGTGATAATCCCTACAAGGCCCGCATCAAAATCCTGGTTCGGGAGATGGGGGCTGAAGCCTTCACACGTGCGGTTGAGGCCGAGTATGCAAGCCTTGCAAGCGGCCCTGGTCAACTGACGGAAGCCGAGATACAGCGGGTCGTCAGTCAGTTTGCCCCTCCACCCTACCTGCCTGCGGATGAGCAGACCCTGGCCGCCGACGCTCGGGCCATTGGCGTGGCGGTCCAGGCCCAGCCTGGTTTTGAGCGTTGGTTGACCCGTAATGTGCACGCGCATCGGCAACCGGGCTATGCGGCGGTGACGGTCTCCCTCAAGCGTGCTGGCAAGCCGCCGGGAGATGCCACGTCGGCTGAAATGCGATTGGTGGCGGACCTTGCCGAACAACATGGTTTTGGGGAGATCCGCGTTACTCATCACCAGAATCTGGTGTTGCCGGACGTGCGCCGTTCCAGCTTGCCAACCCTCTTCGCGGCGCTGAAGGCTGCCGGACTGGCGACACCCAATATCGGGCTATTGACGGACATGATCGCCTGCCCCGGTGGCGACTATTGCGCTCTTGCGAACGCGCGCTCGATCCCCGTCGCCGAGGCTATTCGGGCCCGCTTCGAGGACCTTGATGACTTATTCGATATCGGCGAGATGGAACTGAATATCTCGGGGTGTATCAATTCTTGTGGGCACCATCATATTGCCCAGATCGGCATTCTTGGCGTCGATAAGAATGGCGAGGAGTGGTACCAGGTGACGCTCGGCGGGACGCAGGGTCCCGAGGCGGCGATTGGCAAGGTGATCGGCCCTTCGTTCTCAGCCGAAGAGGTACCCGATGCGGTTGAGAAAGTTGTCCGCACCTACCTGGCGCAGCGGGTTTCTCGTGATGAGCGTTTTAACGAAACGCTGGCCCGAATCGGGCAGGCTCCTTTTCGCGAGGCGGTTTATGCAGAAACTCATTGACGGCCGTGGTCAGGTTCTGGAGGTTGATCCCGGTCTGACCTGGCTGACCCTGGCACAGTGGCAAGAGCAGGGTGCCACCCTCTCGGGTCAGCGCCTGGGCCTTGAGTTTCAGCCCAACGAAAATCCGGAGACGGTTGCCACAGATCTGCATCACTTCGCTGCACTGGCCGCCCGGTTCCCGAAATTTACCGATGGTCGCGGCCTGACGATCGCGCAGCGCCTGCGGGTTCGTTTTGGTTGGAGCGGTCCCCTTTGGGCGGTCGGTGATGTCCTACAGGATCAGATTTTTGCGATGGCGCGCGTAGGTTTTGATCATTTCGCTTTGCGAGAGGACCAGAACGTTGCGGCTGCAGTGACTGCACTGACCGCTGATCCGGTGCGCTATCAGGCGTCGTGGGACGAAACCCAGCCCCTTTGGCGACGGGTCGAGCGGTCTACTCCCACGTCTGATGCCATGCCTGAGGCCGCGTCTGATCTGGCTGACTTTGAGGCGAGTGCGATTGGGTGGCTGCGTAAAGCCATCGCCTATGGCCCCGCTGCGCTCGCGTCGAGTATGGGCAAAGAAGACCAGGCGATGACCGCTCTAATTGCCCGTGAAAAGCTGCCGATTTCCATTTTTACGCTCGATACCGGGCGCTTGCCGCCGCAGACGCTCGATCTGATTGCGCAGACTGAAGCGCGATATCGGCTACGAATTCGAGTGCTTTTTCCCGAGGCGGCAGCAGTCGAACAGTGGGTTGCGATCAACGGTATCAACGGATTCCGGGAAAGCGTTTCTCAGCGCAAGCATTGTTGTGAGATTCGTAAGTTAGAGCCGCTGCGTCGGGCCCTGCAAGGACAGTCGGTCTGGATTGCCGGGCTGCGTCGCGCCCATGGCGAAATGCGTGGCGACACCGAGCCTATCGCCCACGACGCGTTCACCGGCATCCCGAAGTGTGCGCCGCTGCATGATTGGTCGGATGGCACGCTTGACGCCTTTTTGGCGAAATACGACGTACCGGTTAATTCGCTCCATGAACAGGGCTACC
>RFPW01000103.1 GCA_009925965.1 Betaproteobacteria bacterium | reverse complement strand
AGCGCTCCCACCACCGAAACGCATAGCCTCGTTCGCGTCGGGCCCGCAAACAAATTCGCAGGAGCAGTGCCGGGGTCGCAATCCAAACCAGCAGAGTCCAAAGCAGCAGACTGAACCGGTGGCGCGGGTTATGTCGATTGCGCCGATGGCGCAAATCCCCCCCCGGCAGCACCGGACTTAGTGCCAACGTCCTATCCGATCGATCACGGAACGCACCTGATCGGGTGATGGCGGTTTTCCAGCGCCCCCCACCGCTTCAGCGCGGACCAACCAGTCCGGAAAGTAAACGCGCGGATCGGTGCCCGCAAAAATCCCGACCAGCGGCACACCGTAGGCCGCTGCGAGATGAAGCAACCCGGTGTCGACCCCCGCCACGAGATTGGCCCTCGTCATCAACCAGGTCACTTCGGCAATCGTCATTGCGGGCGCAACGAGGGCATAGCGCAGACCCTCGGTCAAGGCGCGTGCTCGGGCATGCTCGGCCGGATTGCCCCAAGGCAGGATCGAGAATCGGCGAGCTGCTTCAAACAGCTCAAGCAACGCGCGCCAGGATCGATCTGGCCATCGCTTTTCGTCACGTGCAGTCCCGTGCAGCAGCACAGCAAACGCGTGTTCGCCGAACCGGCCCGCAAATGCCGCCACCTCCGCCCCAGGGTCTGGCGGTGCCCGCAGGCCAAAGACCGGATTACCCACCGGCTGATAACCTACAGCAGCACCGGCCAATTTGCGCATCCGCTCCACGGGAGGCAACTTAGGATCGACCGCATACGTTTTGCCATATGCCCATGTGGCCAGAGGCTCGCGCACGCTGGCCCGATCAAATCCTGCCCGCGGCCCGATCGCCTGGGTCGATAACAACGCACTCTTGATCAACCCCTGCAGGTCGAGCACCAGCCCATACCGGCGACCACGAACGCTATCGCGCCAGACTTTCCATTCGGATCGGGTCCCCGCCGAAAACGGGGCATTACGCCAACGCCGCACAGCCACCGGCAAAGTCCGCCCAACGGCTGGATGCCAGCGGATCAGGTCGGCGTAGGTGTCTTCGACCACCCAATCCAGTTCCAATTCAGCGCCCTTCTGGCGAAAGTGCCGCGCCAAATCGGTCGCAACCGGGAGCGCATGGACGACATCCCCCATCGAAGTGGTCTTTAAAATCAGGATTCGCATGATGTGCTGAGTTCCAGGCAACCGGCAAAGATCCCCTATTTTGCCGCTATCCTTGGGGGTTACGTCACGCAAGCTCGCTTTTAGGCTTCTTCATGCTTCTTGTCACTGGCGGCGCCGGGTTTATCGGTGCCAATTTTGTCCTGAATACGATTGCAACGACGGGGGAGCCGATCGTTGTCCTTGATGCGCTGACCTACGCAGCCAATCCGGCCAACCTTGCACCACTGGCCGAAGATCCCCGCCTGCAGCTTGTTGTGGGCGACATCGGCGATCGCCCCCTCGTGCGTTCGCTGCTCGAACAACATCAGCCTCGCGCCGTGGTGCACTTCGCTGCAGAAAGTCATGTCGACCGGTCAATCGCAGCATCGGACGCTTTTGTTCGAACGAACGTCATGGGCACCCATGCGTTACTCGAGGAGTCCCGTCTGTTCTGGAACCAACTCCTCCCCCAGAGCCGGGATCGTTTTCGATTTTTGCATGTCTCAACCGATGAGGTCTTTGGGTCACTTGGCCCGCAGGACCCAGCGTTCAATGAACACACACCGTACGCGCCGAACAGCCCTTACAGCGCCTCGAAAGCGGCCAGTGACCATCTCGTGCGCGCCTGGCATCACACTTACGGCTTGCCGACTCTAATCACGAACTGTTCGAACAATTACGGACCGTTCCAGTTCCCAGAAAAACTGATTCCACTCACGATTCATCGGGCACTTGCCGGCGAACCAATCCCTGTCTACGGCGACGGTAGCAACGTGCGCGACTGGCTACATGTCAGCGATCACTGCACCGCCATCGGGACGGTCCTCGAAGGCAGCAGGCCCGGCGAAACCTGGGTCATCGGTGGCAATGCCGAGCGACGCAATCTTGATCTCGTGCATACCCTGTGCGACGTTCTGGATCGCTTACGCCCGGACCCCGGAGGCCAATCGCATCGACGCCTGATTACCTTCGTCACCGACCGCCCTGGCCACGATCAGCGCTACGCGATTGACGCGAGCCGACTCCGCGATCACTTGGGATGGACGCCCGCCAAAACCTTTGAGACGGGTCTCGAAGAAACAGTTCAGTGGTACCTGAACCACGGTGACTGGCTCGACAACGTCACCAGCGGTCGCTATCGCGACTGGGTTTCCCAGCAGTACAGTGAGCGCGACGGGGGGCAGCGATGAAAGGCATTTTGCTGGCCGGAGGGTCCGGCACCCGCTTGTACCCGGTGACACAGGTCGTGTCCAAACAGTTATTGCCGGTCTTCGATAAGCCGATGATCTACTACCCGCTCACGACGCTCATGTTGGCGGGTATTCGCGAGATTTTGATCATCTCGACGCCCCAGGATCTTCCCCGCTTCAGACAACTCCTGGGCGATGGGCAGCAGTGGGGCGTGTCATTTACCTATGCCGAACAGCCCTCGCCCGATGGCCTTGCGCAGGCTTTTATCATCGGGCGGGACTTTGTCGGCCAGGATCGGGTCGCGCTGGCGCTTGGTGACAATCTCTTTCACGGCCATGATCTGTCCGCGCTGGTCCGAACGGCTGCACAACGCGAGACCGGCGCGACGGTCTTCGCCTACGCCGTCGAAGAACCCGAACGCTACGGCGTGGTCAGCTTTGACGCTAGCGGTCGCGCCATCGACATTGAAGAGAAGCCCGTTAACCCCAAGTCGCGCTATGCCGTGACAGGCCTCTATTTTTACGACAATCGGGTCCTTGAAATCGCCGCGCAGGTCAAACCTTCGCAACGCGGCGAACTTGAGATCACCGACGTCAACAGGGCCTATCTCGCCATGGGCCAGCTCGAGGTCGCGGTCATGGGCCGCGGCTACGCCTGGCTCGACACGGGGACTCACGAATCCCTGCTTGAGGCGAGCGCCTTTATCGAGACGATCGAGCGGCGCCAGGGGCTCAAAGTAGCCTGCCCCGAAGAGGTTGCATTCAGGCTCGGCTGGATCGACGCGGACCAACTGCGCATGCTTGCAAAGCCGCTGGCCAAGACTGGCTACGGCCGGTATCTGCTTCGGGTGATCGACGAACAGATTTTTGGATAAACCCCATGCAGGTCAAACCCACCAATCTCCCTGGCGTTCTGATTCTCGAACCCGCGTTATTTGCCGATGACCGAGGTTTTTTCACCGAGCAGTTCAACGCCAGGGTGTTTGCTGAGGCGACGGGTTTTCGCGGAACCTTTGTTCAGGACAACCTTTCACGTTCGCTGCGCGGAGTCGTTCGGGGCCTTCACTACCAATTGAAACAACCGCAATCCAAACTCGTCGCCTGCCTGCGCGGCGAGATCTTCGATGTCGCAGTGGATCTTCGTCGGGGCTCGCCGCACTTTGGCCAATGGACCGGATTCATCCTTTCAGAATCGAACCACCAGCAAGCCTGGATTCCCCCTGGATTCGGTCACGGGTTTGTTGCGTTAAGCGATGTTGCCGAAGTTCTTTATAAAGTCGACGACTTTCGGCATGCGCCCGGCGAGCGATCGATTTTGTGGAATGACCCTGAAATTGGTATCGATTGGCCCCTCGCCGGCACCGAAGCCCGACTCTCGCCCAAGGATGAACAGGCCCCCCGCTTGAGCCAGGCTGAAATCTTTGAGATTGGTTCGATTGGCGGCATGGGCACTAAGTTCAGCAAAGATGGCCCTTAAATTTCTGGTCACGGGTTCCAGTGGCCAAGTCGGCCGGGCCTTGGTGGAACGTCTTTCTGGGCATGGCGAAGTCGTTGCGCTGAATCGCCAACAACTCGACCTGACCAATCCCGAAGCGATCGTAGACACCGTCCGCGCCATCGCGCCCAACATCATCTTCAACCCAGCCGCCTGGACCGCTGTCGACGCCGCGGAGTCTGATCCGGCAGGTGCCATCGCAGTGAATGCTGAGGCTCCACGATTGCTCGCTGAGGCTGCGCGCGACCAAGGGGCGCTGTTCGTCCACTGGTCAACCGATTTTGTTTTCAACGGCGTCGCGCCGGTGAGTGAAACTGTTGCTCCCCTGCCAGGTCAGCCCCGTGGATGGCTCGAAACCGATCGACCCGACCCGATTTCGGTCTATGGCACCAGCAAGCTTGCCGGCGAACAAGCCGTGCTCGCCAGCGGCGCGCGTACGCTCGTTCTGCGCACGGCATGGGTCTGGTCACGCGGCGGCAAATGTTTCCCCGAGGCGATTTTGAACCGTGCCCGAAGTGGCAGCGCATTGCGGGTCGTCGCAGACCAACAGGGCACCCCCACCCACGCCTCCAGTCTGTCCCAGGCCGCGATCGATGCCGCATTGGCACTTTGGCATGAGCCCGGGCGCGAAGGGCTCTACCACCTGACCGCCTCGGGTCATACGACCTGGTACGAATTTGCGCTGGCAGCCTGCGAGGCGGCAGGCCTGGACGTCAGCATTCAACCCATCAAAACAGCTGAATGGCCCACTCCAGCCACGCGCCCCGCCTGGTCAGTGCTGGACTGCAGCCTGTTCGAGAAGGCCTTTGGCCTACGCCTCCCCGATTGGCGCCACGAAGTGCGCCAGGCCTACCAAAGCTAGAAGGGCAATACGATCGCTGGGTCAATAGCCCTCATCGCCAGCGCAAATTGCGCCTGAATGTTTGACAACGCCCGTGCGCTATCCCCCTCAAACCGACAGACCAGAACCGGCGTCGTGTTGGACGCCCGAACGAGGCCAAAGCCGTCCTCAAATTCCACCCGCAAGCCATCGATTGTGATGCGTTCACGCTCGCCGGCGAGTGGGGCCGTCTGCAAAAGTTGAGCGACAAAGCGATGGTTTTCGCCTTCGGGGCGCTTCACCTGCAGCTCTGGCGTCGACTGATCCTGCGGAACCGCATCCAAAACCTCAGACGCATTTTTTGAGCGTGACAAGATCTCCAGCAGACGTGCACCCGCATAGAGACCGTCATCAAAGCCATACCAACGCTCGGCAAAAAACAAGTGCCCGCTCAACTCGCCAGCGAACGGGGCACCGGTCGCCCGCAAGCGAGCTTTGATCAATGAGTGCCCAGTCGCATTCATCACGGGGACGCCGCCGGCCGCACGCACTTCTTGGGCAACATGACGCGAGCACTTCACATCAAAAATAATGTCGGCACCAGGGCGGCGTGAGAGCACATCGCGCGCCATCAAAATAAGCTGCCGATCGGGCCAAATGATGTTGCCCGTTCGAGTCACAACGCCCAACCGGTCGCCGTCACCGTCAAACGCCAGCCCCAGTTCGGCGTCCTCTGACTGAACCGCTCGGATCAGATCCTGGAGGTTTTCGGGGTGTGCCGGATCCGGATGATGATTCGGAAAAGAACCATCAACCTCACAGAACAACTCGATCACCTCGCACCCCAAGGCTCGAAACAGTGCAGGCGCAAAGGCCCCCGCAATGCCATTACCTGCGTCAATGGCAATCCGCATCGGGCGAGCAAGGCGCACCGCGTCCGGATGTTCGCCCGCAACACGATCCAGATAACGCCCGGCAATATCCTCCTGGTGCAAACGCCCGCGAGCAGCCAGGTCGGGCATCCGGGCATCCGCGGTTGCACCATCGCGGATGGTCGCGAGTAAGCCCTGAATGGCTTGACCATGAAGCGTTTCGCCTGCGATGACCATCTTGAGCCCGTTGTAATCAGGCGGGTTATGACTGCCCGTCACCATGACGGCTGAGCCCGTCCCGAGCTCAAAGCCGGCGAAGTACGTCATCGGGGTCGTTACGCAACCCAAATCAATCACGTCGACCCCGACATCACGCAATCCGTCGCCGAGCGCTTTCGCCAACCGCGGCCCAGACAGACGACCATCACGCCCCAATGAAATGGCGGGTCTGCCTGCAGGACTCAGACCCTGGCCACCACCACGCGCTTCATGAGCACTACGCAAAATTGCCAGCCCCAGAGCGCGGCCAATATGCAAGACAGCACCCTCCGTCAGTGTCCGATCGACGATGCCACGGATGTCGTAGGCCTTAAAGATCGAGCCATCAAGGTGCTCTAACTCGAATGGCTCTTTACCCGATGGGTCGCTACGAGTGTGATCTTGGTTCATGGGGCTTCTCCGAGAGTGGGGACGACACGTCCATAGGTGTCTTCAAAGCGGACGATATCGTCCTCGCCCAGGTAGCTACCTGATTGAACCTCGATCATCTCCAGCGGGACCCGGCCGGGGTTTTCTAATCGATGAACCGTGCCCAATGGAATATAGGTGCTTTCATTTTCTGATAGAAGAAAGGTCTCGTCGCCACGCGTAACACGTGCGGTTCCACGCACAACGATCCAATGCTCGGCCCGGTGATGATGCATCTGCAAAGAGAGTTGCTCGCCGGGCTTCACCGTAATGCGCTTCACCTGAAAGCGATCACCCGAATCGATTGCGTCATATTCGCCCCATGGACGCGCTACGCGTCGATGCTCGGTGGCAACTGAGAGACCTCGCTCACGCAGTTTTGACACCACATCCTTGACCCGTTCTGCTTCAGAGGCGCTGGCCACCAAGACCGCATCCGGCGTATCGATGACAAGGACATCTGAAAGACCCAGCGCGACCACGACACGATGAGGCGAATGCAGATAAGTGCGCTGGCAATCAATCGCCAGGGTTTGACCGACCGCACGATTACCCTCGGCATCGGCGTCGGCCAGGTCAGCCACAGCATTCCAGCTGCCGACGTCACTCCAGGCGCCGGCGAAGGGCGCCACGGCAATCTGATCATGATGTTCGAGCACCGCGTAGTCGATACTTTCGGAGCGAATATTCAAAAACTCGACAGCGCCCGGGCGCAAGAAATGGCCGTCTACCTTTACAACGTCCATCGCCAGCCCGGCGGCTTCAAAGATGTCCGGCGCATGAAGCTCCAGGGCTGCGAGTAGAGTTTTCGCGCTCACTAAAAAAATGCCAGCGTTCCACCAGTGATCACCGCGCGCCAACAATTCCGCCGCTTTCAGCGCGTTAGGCTTCTCGACAAATCGAATTACGTTGCGCACATCGTTGTGCATATCGTTTCGAACGCCATGATCACCGTCGTCGCGAACGTCATCGGTAATTGAATCACCATACTGGATGTAACCGTACGCTGTTGAAGGCTGCACGGGGACGACACCGAACGTCACGAACCACCCCTCGCGCGCGGCCGCGACACCTGAAACGACGGTCTCGCAGAAAGATTCAATATCTGGAACGTATTGATCCGACGGCAGGAAAAGCAGCAACGGGTCCCGCTGGGCCTCTGTCGCTTGGGTCATCGCATGATACGCCGCGCAGGCCATAGCAGCGGCGGTGTTGCGCCCTCGGGGCTCGAGCAGAATGGTTCCAGCCACGCCGGCTTGGTCACATTCATCGGCGACCAGAAAACGGTGCGACTCGTTGGCCACACAAAGCACTGCAGGCTTTCGAGCCAAGCTCGAGTCCACGCCCGAGTTTGCAAC
>RFPW01000102.1 GCA_009925965.1 Betaproteobacteria bacterium | reverse complement strand
CGCGGCGGTTTCAGCCACGTCCAGGTCCTCCCAATAACGCAGCAGGAAGGCTTCGCGTTGACGTGTTGGTAAACGTTCTATTTCCTGTTCAATAATTCGCACAGTCTGTTCGCTCGCGACGCGATCTTCTGTGCTCTCCGCGGCCTGGCTGCCTTCCTCGGCTTCGAAGGATTCGAGCGGATCAAAGTCATCGTCTGCTTCCCCGGGAGGACCACGAAGTGCGGACCAGAGGGTGACCCAAAAATTTCGTACCTTGTTGCGGCGGAAATGATCGTGGATCCGATTCTGGAGAATGCGCTGGAACAGCATTGGCAGTTCCTCTGCCGGCTTGTCGCCATAGCGCTCGGACAGACGCATCATCGCGTCCTGAACCAGGTCGAGCGCTGTGTCGTCGTCGCGCACGGCGAACACTGCCTGTTTGAAGGCGCGCCGTTCTACCGACGATAAGAAGTCGGAGAGTTCCTGTCTGGATGCCATGCCGGGGGGAATCGTAGCAGACACGGGTTCCCAGCGGGACGGTTTCGAGGGGATTCCGATCGCTGGTTTGACCCAATCGAAGCGACCCGATATCGTTACGGGTTACCCCTATCCAGCGATGCCCCGGGCGCCTCACAAGGGCAAGGCCGGGGCCTCCGATCAATCCTCGCAAGGACCTGCTCCAAGGCCTGTGTTGCTCGCCCGCCCCGACGCAATCCGTCGTGAGGTCTGGGGGAATGGTGCCGGCGGTCGGGATTTCCTGCTTTTGATACGGAACTAACATGATGGAACTAACCGGCGCGGAAATTGTCGTCCGCTGCCTTCAGGAAGAAGGGATTAAGCACGTCTTTGGGTATCCAGGCGGTGCGGTCCTTTACATTTACGACGCGTTGTACACGCAAGATCAGGTCCAGCACATTCTGGTGCGCCACGAACAGGCGGCCGTTCATGCTGCTGATGCGTACTCGCGGTCCACGGGCAAGGTCGGCGTTTGCCTGGTCACAAGCGGTCCGGGCGTCACCAATGCGGTGACGGGCATTGCGACCGCCTACATGGATTCGATCCCCATGGTGGTGCTCACCGGCCAGGTGCCCACGCACGCAATCGGGCAGGACGCTTTCCAGGAATGCGATACCGTGGGGATCACTCGCCCCTGTGTGAAACACAATTTTCTGGTCAAAGATGTCAAGGATTTGGCGTCGACCATCAAAAAGGCGTTTCACATCGCCAATACCGGACGCCCGGGGCCGGTATTGGTGGATATCCCGAAGGATGTCAGCCGCAACCGTTGCAAGTTTGAATATCCGACCGAAGTGAACCTGCGCTCCTACAGCCCCGTCGTCAAGGGGCATCAGGGCCAGATTCGCAAGGCTGTGCAGATGATTTTGAACGCTGAGCGCCCAATGATTTACACGGGTGGCGGCGTAATCCTGGCCGACGCGGCGCCTGAACTCAACCGATTGGTGGATTTGCTGGGCTTTCCGTGCACCAACACCCTGATGGGGCTGGGGGCCTACCGGTCAAGTGATCCCAAGTTTGTCGGGATGCCCGGGATGCACGGGACTTATGAAGCCAATATGGCAATGCAGCATTGCGATGTGCTGATTGCGATCGGAGCTCGATTTGATGACCGTGTGATCGGCAATCCGAAGCATTTCGCCCAAAATCCCCACAAGATCGTCCACATTGATATCGACCCCTCGTCGATCTCGAAGCGGGTTAAGGTCGATGTCCCGATCGTGGGGGATGTTCGCGAGTGCCTTCTTGATTTACTGGCGCAGCTTGAGGCCGGGATTGCCAGCGGCCATCGCACTGATCCGAAGGCGCTCGAGGCCTGGTGGGCGCAGATTACCCAGTGGCGCTCACGCGACTGCCTGCAGTACGACCGCGAATCCACCATTATCAAACCGCAGCGGGTGGTCGAGGCACTCTGGGAGGTGACGGGCGGCGACGCCTACGTGACCAGCGACGTCGGCCAGCACCAAATGTGGGCCGCTCAGTTCTACCGGTTTGACAAACCCCGGCGCTGGATTAACTCCGGCGGTTTGGGGACCATGGGCGTTGGGTTGCCCTACGCCATGGGTGTGTTGATGGCCAACCGGGATGCAACGGTGGCCTGTATTACCGGCGAAGCGTCGATCCAGATGAATATTCAGGAACTGGCGACCTGTCGCCAGTACAACCTGCCGGTGAAGATCATCAACCTCAATAATCGCTACCTTGGCATGGTTCGGCAGTGGCAAGAGATCGAATATGGTTCGCGATATTCCCAGTCGTACATGGATTCGCTGCCCGATTTCGTCAAGCTCGCTGAGTCTTATGGCCATGTCGGTATGAAAATCGAAAAACCCGAGGACATTGAGCCCGCGTTGCGATCGGCCTTTACGGAACACAAAGATCGGCTGGTGTTCATGGACTTCATTACCGACCAGACCGAAAACGTCTGGCCGATGGTCCCGGCGGGGAAGGGCTTGAGTGAAATGCTACTTGGCTCGGAGGATCTGTGATGGAGAGTGTCATGAAACACACCATTTCAATTCTTTTGGAGAATGAAGCAGGCGCGTTGTCGCGCGTCGTCGGCCTATTCTCCGCCCGCGGCTACAACATCGAAACCCTGACGGTGGCGCCGACCGAAGACCCGACTCTATCGCGGATGACAATCGTGACATCCGGCAGTGATGATGTGATCGAACAGATCACCAAACATCTGAATCGCCTGATTGAAGTCGTTAAGGTGGTTGATTTGAGTGAGGCGCCGTTTATTGAACGCGAACTCATGTTGATCAAGGTCCGAGCGGTTGGCAAAGATCGTGAAGAGATGAAGCGCCTCGCGGATATTTTTCGGGGCCGCGTGATCGACGTGACCGAAAAGACCTACACGATCGAGTTGACTGGCGACCGCACCAAGATCGATGCCTTCATCGAAGCGATTGATCATGCGGCCATCCTCGAGACCGTGCGAACAGGTGGGTCCGGGATCGCTCGCGGTGAGCGCGTTTTGAAGGCCTGATCCTGGGCTCGGTTCAGGCATTGGTCCCATCGACTATTTGTAACTTCTTCCTTCTGGATTTCTGGAGACTCAATTGAAAGTTTTTTACGATAAAGATTGCGATATCAAATTAATCAAAGGCCGTAAGGTCGCGATCATCGGCTACGGCAGTCAGGGCCACGCCCATGCTCAGAACCTGAACGAATCAGGTGTTGATGTTGTGGTCGGTGTGCGCCAGAACGGTCCGTCGTGGGGCAAAGTCGAAAAGGCAGGCCTCAAGGCCGCGCCGGTGGCCGAGGCCGTCCGCCAGGCCGATTTCATCATGATGCTGATGCCCGATGAAACCATCGCCGAGGTCTATCGCAACGAGATCGAACCCAATCTCAAACATGGTGCAACGATCGCGTTCGCCCATGGGTTCAATATTCATTACGGTCAAGTTTCGCCGCGTGCGGACCTCGACGTTGTCATGATCGCCCCGAAAGCGCCAGGGCACACCGTTCGCGGAACCTATGTTCAAGGGGGCGGTACACCTTGCCTCGTCGCAATCCATCACGACGAGTCCGGGATGGCGCGTGACCTTGCCCTGTCCTATGCATGCGCGATTGGGGGTGGTCGCTCAGGGATCATCGAGACCAATTTCCGGGAAGAAACCGAGACCGATCTGTTCGGTGAACAGGCGGTCTTGTGCGGTGGCGCGGTCGAACTCATCAAGGCCGGCTACGAGACCCTGGTCGAAGCGGGATATGCCCCCGAAATGGCGTATTTCGAATGCCTACACGAACTCAAGCTGATCGTTGACCTGATCTATGAGGGCGGTATCGCCAACATGAATTATTCAATTTCGAATAATGCTGAGTTCGGCGAGTACGTGACAGGCCCTGAAATCATTACGGATGCGACCCGTCTTGCGATGAAGAAAGTGCTGGAGCGAATTCAGACCGGCGAATACGCCAAACAGTTCATTCTGGAGAACAAGGCGGGCGCGCCAACTTTGCGCTCGCGTCGGCGCCTGATGGCCGAGCACTCGATTGAACAGGTGGGGGCACAATTGCGTGCGATGATGCCCTGGATCGGTCGCAACAAACTGGTTGATCAGTCGCGCAACTGAGTTTGGCATGGACGTGTCATGATTCGGTCATGATAAGTTCTTCTGAGTCGCTTCAAGACCACTGGCCCCACCCGTTACTGGCCCGCGAAGGTTGGCCGTTCATTGGGGTCAGCCTCGCGGCAACCCTCATTGCGGGGTGGTTAGGGGGGCGTGCCGTGGCTGCCCCGTTTCTGGTCATTCTGATTTTCGTCTTGCAGTTTTTTCGGGATCCGCCGCGCCGTGTCCCGGTCGACCCGCTCGCTGTTTTGTCTCCAGCCGATGGTCGAATTGTCGCCATCGAGCAGGCGCAAGATCCGTATGCCGATCGTCAAGCGCTCAAGATCAGCGTCTTTATGAACGTCTTTAACGTCCATTCCAATCGCATTCCGGTGGATGGCGTGATTGAACAGGTGACCTACTTTCCAGGGCGATTCCTGAACGCGGATCTAGACAAGGCATCGCTCGAAAATGAACGTAATGCCGTTGTGATTCGCCGCAACGACGGCTCGCTGGTCACGTGTGTTCAGGTGGCGGGCCTGATCGCGCGCCGCATCCTGTGCTACGTCAACCCGGGGCAAGTTTTGGCGCGCGGGTCGCGATTCGGCTTCATCCGTTTTGGCTCTCGCGTTGACGTCTATTTGCCACTCAAGGCCCGACCCCGGGTCGCGATCGGCGAACGCGTCAGTGCAACCGAGACGGTGTTGGCTGACCTGGCCGACCACTGAGAGTGGCAATGCCCAATCGCCGCCGATTTCGCCCGTTGCGATCGGGCGGTCCGATTGGCTCTGCGGGGCAGGCTGCCCCGCTCGAATCCACTGGTGCGGTGGGGGCCAGTCATCGTCGGCGCCCCCGGGGGATCTATCTGCTCCCGAACGCGTTCACAACAGCCGCGTTGTTCGGCGGGTTTTTTGCCATCGTGCAAGGTATGAACGGGCAGTTCCAGACTGCGGCAATCGCGATTTTCGTGTCGATGGTGCTTGATGGTCTCGACGGACGGGTGGCACGCCTGACCAATACGCAGAGTGCTTTTGGGGAGCAGTACGACAGCCTCGCCGATATGGTCTCGTTTGGGGCCGCGCCAGCACTCGTTGTGTACGAATGGTCGCTCAAGGGGCTGGGCAAACTTGGCTGGTTGGCAGCGTTTGTGTACGTCGCCGGGGCCGCACTGCGTCTGGCGCGATTCAACGCCAATATCAGCGTGGTGGATAAGCGTTTTTTTCAGGGGATGCCAAGCCCGGCAGCAGCGGCGTTGGTGGCCGGATTGATATGGATTGCGACCGACTTGCGCGAGACGCGCTGGATTGATGCCGGTGGCCCTGATCTCGCCTGGGTCGCGTGCGGGCTCACGCTCTACGCTGGCATCAGCATGGTCTCGAATGCGCCGTTCTGGAGTGGCAAAACAATCGACCTCAAGCGTCGAGTGCCTTTTGTGGTCGGCATTGCAATCATGATGGGAATTGTTCTGATTAGCGCCGATCCGCCAGTTGTCCTTTTTTCACTCTTCCTGGTGTACGGATTGTCTGGGTGGGTCTTGTGGGCCTGGCGTGTCTACAAGGGGCATATGCCGCCCCGGATCCTTCGCGAGGATGATGACTGAGTCCGGGCCGCCGACCACTCTGGCTGATAACATAGCGGGCTATGAACGAACGTACACCGCTGGTCGCGGGTAACTGGAAGATGCTCGGCAACGCGGATTCAAACACCGCGCTTCTGGAGCGCGTGCGCGGCATGCTTGAGGGCAGCCACTTCGCTCGTATCCAGGCCCTGATTTGTCCTCCGTTCCCCTACCTTGCGTTGGCGGCTGATCGGCTGCGCTCGAGTCCCGTGGTCTGGGGTGCACAGGATGTGTCGGATCAGGCAGAAGGCGCGTTCACGGGCGAAGTGTCTGCCACGATGCTGCGCGATCTCGGTTGCGCGTACGCGATCGTTGGGCACTCGGAGCGGCGGGGCATGCACGGCGAGACCGATACGGTCGTGGCGAGCAAGGCGCATCGACTGATCGACGCGGGCATTTGTCCCATCATTTGTGTCGGTGAATCGCTGGCACAACGCCAGTCGCATTTGACTGAGGCGGTGTTGGCCCATCAGATCGACGCGGTCGTTGGGGTCGTCAGAGGCGGGGCTGCCGTGATCGCCTATGAACCCATCTGGGCTATTGGGTCGGGTCGGGCAGCAACACCCGAAATGGCACAGGCAGCTCACGCCTTCATCCGTGCCCGCTTGCAGGCCGGGGGGGCGCCTGGCGATCAGATCAGGGTGATTTATGGCGGGAGCGTCGGCCCAGCTAGCGCGAGTGCCCTTTTTGCGCAGCCTGATATTGATGGTGCTCTTGTGGGTGGTGCATCCCGGATTGCGGATGATTTCGTCGCGATCTGTGAGTCAGCGATGCAAGCGAAATTTTGACGGAACTTGAATTGATATGTCTATTTTGATGACCGTGCTGATGGTGGTTCAGGTGCTCTCGGCACTCGGGGTCATTGTGTTGGTATTGCTGCAACACGGCAAAGGTGCCGACATGGGGGCTGCCTTCGGGAGCGGTGCCTCTGGGAGCCTCTTTGGCGCCAGCGGCTCGGCCAATTTCATGAGCCGGACAACGGGCGGACTCGCAACGGTCTTCTTTTGCGCAACGTTGGGCATTGCGATGCTTTCGGATCGTCGCGTAGCCGCGACAGGCAGCGTGATGGAAGGCGCGGCAGCCACGATCCCCGGTGCGGTCCAGGGGTCGGCGCCAGCTGCTGGGTCGGGCGCGCCGGTCGCTGGGTCAGGTTCGACGGCCGGTGGGCCTGGTGCGTCCGCTGGCGGGTCGCCGGCCGCTGTTCCCGCAGCTGGCGGGGCCTCGGCGAACGGTGCGGGTGCAATCCCCGGGCCTGCAACGGCTCCGCCCCAACGTTGAGTTGCGACCGGACGACACGGTCCTGCCCACTTCGAAATTGGTTTACCATCCGCTCTTCGTAATTTAGATCACACGCGTTTCATAAAGATTCAATAGCCGACGTGGTGAAATTGGTAGACACGCCATCTTGAGGGGGTGGTGGCGAAAGCTGTGCGAGTTCGAGTCTCGCCGTCGGCACCAGTAGGCTTCTTAGTGGGCTCTCTGGCAGAGTCCCCCAAAAACGGGTTGAATCTCGCAGGTTGTTGCAGGAGCGAGCGCTGAATGAATCTTGACCAGTATTTTCCGATCCTACTGTTCATTCTGGTTGGAGCAGGGGTCGGCGTCGGTCCCATGTTGATTGGGCGACTGCTGGGGCCGCACCGTCCAGATGCAGCGAAACTATCGCCGTATGAGTGCGGCTTTGAAGCATTTGAAGATGCACGGATGCAATTTGACGTCCGCTATTACCTCGTTGCAATCCTATTTATTCTGTTTGATCTCGAAGTTGCGTTCCTGTTCCCTTGGGCAGTTTCTTTTGATGCCATTGGAGTTTCGGGCTTCCTTGCAATGATGGTTTTTCTCGGCATTTTGGTGGTCGGTTTTGTCTATGAATGGACAAAAGGCGCGCTGGACTGGGAATGATAGGGAAATCTG
>RFPW01000101.1 GCA_009925965.1 Betaproteobacteria bacterium | reverse complement strand
AACGCCAGACCCACGAACAGCGTGAGCCAGGGCGACATGCCGGTGTTCAGTGTGAACCAGGCGGTGGTGTAGGCGCCGATGCCCACGAAGGCCGCCTGACCAAATGAAGTCAGGCCGCCCACGCCGGTCAGCAGCACCAGGCCCAAGGAGACAAGCGCATACAGGCCGATGTAGTTGAGCTGGGCGATCCAGAAATCGGGCAGTGGCAGCAGCGCAACCACCGGCACAGCCAGGGCCAGCAGCACGATCGGAAGGCGCCGCGTCACCTTAGTGATCCTCGTCAGAGTGGCCGCTTCGTAGCGAACGCACGAGGAGGATGGGCAGGATCAGGGTAAAGACGATCACTTCTTTGAAGGCACTTGCCCAGAAAGCGCCAAAGGATTCAACAATGCCCACAAACAGCGCGCCGATCAGGGCGCCAGGGTAGCTCGACAGGCCCGCGATCACAGCCGCCACGAACCCCTTAAGACCGATCAGGAAACCCGAGTCGTAGAACACGGTGGTGGTTGGGCCGATCAGCAGACCCGAGAGGCCGCCAATGAGCGCGGCCATCAGAAAGGTGAGTTGTCCTGAGGCGTGAGTGGAGATCCCCATCAGGCGGGCGCCTGTGCGGTTGACGGCGGTGGCGCGCAGGGCCTTGCCGCTCAGTGACTTTTCAAAGTACAGCCACAGCAGCAGGATCAGGGCAAGCGAGACCCCGAAGATGATCACGGCCTGGCCACCAAGAGTGACGGGGCCCAGTGAAAAGCGCTGATCCCAGAATGCTGGATTGCGGAAACCTTCCGCACCAAAAAACAGCAGGCCCAGGCCAGTCATCGCGAAGTGCACGCCCACCGAGACGATGAGCAGTACCAGCGGGGTGGCGGCTTCCAGCGACTGGTAGGCCACGCGGTAAATGAGCGGGCCGAAGGCCGCGACGATGGCCGCACTCAGGGCGGCCTGTGCCCATAGCGGGAACTGTTGCGATGCGGCCCAGATGGACAGTAATGCGATGGCCAGAGGGAACGCGAGCGTCCTGAGTCCAGCCTTCAGAGCGCGTCCGGCATTGCCGTGGTGGCGCCAGCGCTCAGCCAATTCCATCACTGAGGCCACCCCCGCCAGGATCAGCAACAGCCAGACGGTGCCGGGCGTCTTGCCGGTCTGCATCATGGCCAGGGTGAGGGCTCCATAGGTGACGAACTCGCCCTGCGGAATGAAGATCACCCTCGTGACGGTGAATACAAGGACGGTGGCCAGCCCGAGCAGGGCATAGACCGCTCCGTTGGTCACGCCGTCAAGCAGCAGGATGCTGGCGATGGAGAAGTCCATGAACGGCCCTGGGAAAACGGGGCTCCCGAAGAAGCCCCAGACAGGCGTTGGTGGGTCTTCTTCGACCTATTCGACCTATTCGACCTTGAACTTGCCGTCCACGACTTTGAGCATCACGGCCGTTTCCATGGTGTAACCCCAGTGGTCATCCTTGGTCCAGTTCATGATGCCGTGCGCGAATTGAGTGCTGCCCATGGTTTCGAATGCATCGCGCAGTGCGGTACGGAACTCAGGCGTGCCGGGTTTGGCTTTCTTGAGTGCCAGCGGAACCGCTTTTTCGAGTGCGACCTGGGCGTCATAGGCGTGGCCGGCAAACTGGTTGTGGCTACCGACGCCATAGACCTTGTCGTACTTGGCCACAAAGTCCATCGCAATTTTCTTTGACGGGTGGCTGTCGGGCAACTGGTCGGGGACGATGACCGGGCCAGCGGAGACGAAGGTGCCGTCAACGGCTTTCCCGCCAACGCGCATCAGGTCCATGGTGGCGGCGGCGTGCGTTTGATAGATCTTGCCTTTGAAGCCGCGCTCGAGCAGACCCAACTGTGGCATGGCTGCGCCTGAGCCCGAGGCCACGACCAGCATGGCGTCGGGATTGGCGGACACCAGCTTGAGGGCTTGGGGGGTCACGCTGGTATCGGTGCGGGCAAAGCGCTCGGTCGCGATGATCTTGATACCTGCTTTGTCCATCAGCGGCGTGACTTCCTTGAGCCACTGCTCGCCATACGCATCGGTGTAGCCCAGAAAGCCGACTGTCTTGACGCCTTGCTTTTTCATGTGCTCGACCATGGCGTAGCCCATCACGGTGTTGGACTGCGGCAGGCGGAACATCCACTTGTCCTTACCCGCGGGCACGCCGACCGGCGAGCCTGCGAGCTGCGCGGTGGAGGCTTCCGCGGCGATGTCGGTCATGGCCGCAGCGACCGCAGTGATGCATGAGCCGATGATCAGATCCACCTTGTCTTCAGTCACAAAGCGGCGTGCGTTAGCGGCGCCTTTGCCCGGATCGGTGGCGTCGTCCAGAACGATGAGTGAAACCTTCTCGCCAGCTATCGTCTGTGGGAACAGCTTGAACTGGTTCTGCATCGGGATGCCGAGGCCTGAGCCGGGACCAGTCAGGGCCAGACTGACGCCGATCTTGATTTCGGCGAGCGCGGTCGTGCTTGACACGGCGGTGATGGCCAGGGCCAGCAGGGTGTTCTTAAGTTTCATGATTGTCTCCTTCGGATGGGGGTGTAAGACACAGGGTTGAAAAGTTCAGCTGTTGGGTTTTAGGATGTCTCGCAGGCCGTCGTTGTGCATTAGCGCCACGGTGTCGGCTCGGTGGGTGAGCACGGCGCGCTGGTTGATCGAGCCCTTGTCCGTGATCTCGCCTTTGTCGATGGTGGGATGCTCCGATAACAGACACATGCGGGCGATCCGGTTGGCGCTCCCGGTGCTGGTCGCGGCGAGCTTGTTGATCACCTTCTGGAAGTGCGCGCGTACGGGCGCGCTGGCCAGCACATCCGACAGCGGGGTTGTCCCGGGCAGGCCCGAGAGTTCCCGCACCTTGTGGGTCGGAAAGACCATGGCGCCGACTTCGCGCATGTTCAAACCCGTGAGCACCACGTCCTGAATGTAGGGGGCGCCAGCCGCGATGACTTTCCCGCGCAGCGGGCCCACGCTCACAAAGGTACCGGTGGACAGCTTGAAGTCTTCGGCGATACGGCCGTCGAATTTCAGACCGAGATGCGGGTCGGTCTCGTCGATCCACCTGACGGCATCGCCGGATTTGAAGAAGCCTTCGTCGTCGAAGGCCTCGCTTGTTTCCCTCGGGGCACGCCAGTAGCCCGGTGTGATGTTGGGGCCGCGGTAGCGCACTTCGGTTTTACCATCCATGTCCACCAGCTTGAGGTCCAGGCCTGGCGCGGGCACGCCCAGGTCGCCAGCGCGCACGTTGGGGTTGGTCACGAAGATCCCGAACGGGCCGGACTCGGTCATCCCCAGCCCGGTGGCCATGACGATTCGCTCGCCGATTTCGCGCTCTTGGCTTTCGTAGAGACTGTCCCATACCGGTTGGGCGAGTGCGGCGCCGGCGTAGAAGAACATCTGTACGCGCGACAGCAAGGTCTTGCGCAGCGCGTCGTCGACTTTCATGGCGTTCGCGATCTCTTCGAAACCGGTGGGGACGTTGAAGTACACCGTCGGGGCGATTTCACGCAGGTTACGAAGGGTTTCGTGAATGAGCGCAGGCGTGGGCTTGCCGTCATCGATGTAGAGGGTGCCGCCGTGGAAGACAACCATACCGAAGTTGTGGTTGCCGCCGAACGTGTGGTTCCAGGGCAGCCAGTCGACCAGCACAAGGTCCTGCTCTGCCAGGACTGGCATCGACTGTGCCATCTGCTGCTGGTTGGCGCACCACATGCGGTGGGTGTTGATGACGGCCTTGGGCAGCTTGGTCGAACCGCTGGTGAACAGAAACTTGGCGATGGTGTCCGGGCCGGTTGCAGCCATCGCTTGATCTACGGCGTCCGTGACGGGCGTGGCGCACAGTTCGTCGAAGCGGCTGCTGGGGCGTCCTTCAACGCCGCCCTCTGCCATCACGATCACAATGTTCTGGTCAACCGCCGCGGCAATCGCTTTGGCATAGCGAGCATCCTGCGCGAATACCAGACCCGGCGTGACCGTTCTCAGGACATGCTTGAGCTTGTCGTAGTCCTGACTGATGAGCGAATAGGGCGGCGACACGGGGGTGTAGGGAACCCCCGCGATCAGGCATCCGAGCGCGAGAAGGGCATTTTCAAGACTGTTTTCACTCAGGATCGCGACGGGTTTGTCGGCGTTCAGACCTCGGTTGATCAGGCCCTGGGCAATGCTGCGGGCCGTTGACCAGGCTTGGGCGTAACTGATGTGTTTCCACTCACCCAGGCGGCCATCGGCACTGTTGATGCGTCGGGCCATGAAGGTGTGATCGGGTTTGACTTGTGCCCAGTGCTGCAGGCGGTCGGTCAGGCGTCCGGGAAAAGGATTCAGGTCCTGCTCGGCGCGTAGATAGTGGATGCCAGGCGCACCATCGCGCAGCGCCACACGCGTGACGCCGAACTTGAGGGGCCGGAATCTCGGGCCGGTCACGTCTTGTTTCATTCGTGTTTTTTCAGTCGGGTTGCTTGACTTTGGCGGCCTTACCTTCGAGGAAGGCACGCACACGGGCCTTGGCTTCCGGGGCAGCCTGTGTGATCGAGGAAATCAGCGCCTCGGTTAGGTAGCCGTGGTCGGCCGGCTGTTCTGCGATGCGCGGCAGGGCGTGCATCAAGGCGTAATTGGTCAGCGGGGCGTTGGTCGCGATGCGCTCGGCCAGATCCATGGCTTTTTCGAGCGCTGACCCTTGAGGTACCAGGTATTGAGCAAAGCCCACGCGCTCACCGTCGACCGCGTTGTAGACGCGGCCCGTCAGCATCATGTCGGTCATGCGGGCCACGCCGATCAGTTTGGGTACGCGCACCGATCCGCCGCCGCCCACGAAGATGCCGCGCGTGCCTTCGGGCAGTGCATAGAAGGTGCTTTCATCGGCCACACGGATATGGCAAGCACTGGCCAGTTCGAGTCCGCCACCCACCACGGCGCCATGCAATGCTGCGATGACGGGCACTCGGCCGTACTGCACGGCGTCAAGTGCGACGTGCCACCCACGCGAATGGTGTACGCCTTCGCCGGCGTCACGCTCCTTGAGTTCGGACAAGTCCAGACCCGCGCAGAAGTGCGGGCCTTCGCCGTCGATCACGGCCGATTTGGCCTCGGCGGGCAGGTTTTGGAAGGTATCGCGGATGGCTTCGATCAGCAGGTCAGACAGCGCATTGCGCTTGGCCGGGCGACGCAGGGTGACAATCGCGACAGCACCACGCATTTCAAGGGTGATGCCATTCTTGGCTGCGCGTTCGAGGATCGGGTTGCTCATCGCATTCCTTTGCTTTGGTTGATCTGCAGATCAAACAAGTTATTATCAATAATCATATTGTCAGTAATCGCTGCAACTTTCTTCTTGGGACTATCCCTAGACCCCTGCACCATGAAACACCAAGACCTGATCGCGATCGATATCCACACACACGCCGAAGTGAGCTGCTGGAACCCGTTTGATAATTACGGCGAAGAATACGACCGCGCGGCCGATAAGTACTTCGGCTCCAATCGCCGTCCGACGATCGCGGAGACAATCGCGTACTACCGCGAAAAGAATATCGGTCTGGTGATGTTCACCGTGGATAGCGAGGCGCAGCTCGGGCGTCGCCGCATTCCGAACGAAGAGATTGCGCAGGCAGCGCGCGAGAACAGCGACATGATGATGGCCTTTGCCAGCATCGACCCGCACAAGGGCAAGATGGGCGCACGCGAAGCCGAGCGACTCATCAAAGAGGAGGGCGTCAAGGGCTTCAAGTTCCACCCGACGGTGCAGGGATTCCTTCCTTATGACCGCATGGCTTGGCCGATCTACGAGGTGATCAACGAGCACAAATTGCCCGCTATTTTCCACACTGGTCATAGTGGCATCGGTTCAGGCATGCGCTGCGGCGGTGGTTTGCGCTTGCAGAACAGCAACCCCATGCTGCTCGAAGATGTGGCGATCGACTGGCCCGACATTCAGATCGTCATGGCGCACCCGAGCTTTCCCTGGCAGGACGAAGCGCTCAGCCTCGCCACCCACAAGCCCAATGTATGGATCGACCTGTCAGGCTGGAGTCCCAAGTATTTTCCCAAGCAGTTGGTGCAGTACGCCAACACCCTCCTTAAAGACCGCGTCTTGTTCGGCAGCGACTACCCGCTGATCACGCCCGAACGCTGGATGAAGGATTTCGAAGTCGCCGGCTTCAAGCCCGAAGTCATGCCTGGCATCCTGAAGGGCAATGCGGTGCGGTTGCTGGGGCTCGACAACCAGGCCTGAAACCCAAGCGTCGTCATGGGCCAAGTCAGTTCATGAACAAAGCGACTTGATGTCTGCCGGGATCGTGATCGCTTTGATTCGGTCTGGGTCGTCGGGGTGTTTGATGCAAAAAGCGCGGGTCTCGAGGCCCTCGCAAAGCAAGGTGTCGCCGCGCATGACCCGGTGTTTTTGAATGAAAACCTTGTCGCGCCACTCGTGCATGCTGGTGTGCACCTGAATATGCTCGCCGTAGGTGGCGGCCTGTTTGAACTGGATGCTCAATTCCAGGATTGGCGTGCCGATAATCCCGGTCGTCTTGACCAGTTCACGCCAGACGGGCACACCGCACTTCACAAAATAGTTCAGGGATGACGCATCCATCCATTTTGAGAAATTCGGAAAAAAGACAATTCCGGCGGGGTCACAATCGCCAAACGCGATGTCGACGTCGAGAGTGACGGTTCTGGTGCCCTGTGACATCTCTCAGCGGGGCGCCATTCTGAGGGCACCGTCCAGACGAATAACTTCACCGTTGAGATGCGTATTCGTCACAATCTGGGCCGCTAAATGCGCGAATTCCTCGGGTTTCCCCAAACGCTTGGGGAACGGGATGCTCTCGGCGAGTGAGTGCTGCACATGCTCGGGCAGGGTTTTCATGAGCGGGGTTGCAAACAGACCCGGCGCGATGGTGCAAACTCGAATTCCGTGTTGCGCCAGGTCGCGGGCCATTGGCAATGTCATCCCGGCGACGCCAGCTTTGGATGCGCTATAGGCTTGTTGGCCCACCTGCCCATCAAAGGCGGCGACGGATGCGGTCCAGACCATGACGCCGCGCTCGCCGTCTTCAAGTGGGTCTAATTTGGCTGCGGCGGCGGCAAATAATCTTGAGGCATTGTAGGTGCCGATGAGATTGACTTCGATTACTTTTACAAAATCTTGTAATGGTGCCGCCTGGCCATCTTTGGCAACGACACGCTTGGCGGTCCCAATGCCCGCGATTTGCATCAGGATGCGCGCCGGACCATGGGCCTCAGCCGCCCGGTCGATTGCGGCTTGCATGCTGTCGGCATCGCTGACGTTGCATTGAATGGCAAGGCCACCAATGTCTGCCGCGATCCGTTCGGCATTGGCTAGATTGAGATCCAGGATGGCGACTTTTGCGCCACAGCGTGCCAGTTCGCGCGCGGTTGCTTCTCCGAGCCCGGATCCACCACCGGTGACCAATGCGGCTTGTCCTTGAATTTCCATCGTGTTTTTTTCCTGGAGGGTGCTGTCGAGGTGGAGGTTATGCCGCTGCTAAACACGCGCTTTAACCGACAGACCTATAGCGTCGGGATGCTCGAAGTGATCGGCGCTTTCGTGCGGGGGCGAGGTGCATGCACCGC
>RFPW01000011.1 GCA_009925965.1 Betaproteobacteria bacterium | reverse complement strand
GTGCATCGAATGCGCGCGGCACCCGATCGGTTCGTGTTGGAGCAACAGCCCATGATACTGCGCAGCTAAGCCCTGCGTAGAATCTCGGGATGGCCGATCTCCTCGCGAATCTCAATGACCGCCAGCTCGCAGCGGTCACACTCCCGCCGCAACATGCGCTCATTCTGGCCGGTGCCGGCAGCGGCAAGACCCGCGTCCTGACCACCCGGATTGCCTGGTTATTGGCGACTGGTCAGGTTGGCCCAGCCGGCATCCTGGCCGTCACCTTTACCAACAAGTCGGCGCGTGAGATGGTGACTCGACTCACCGCGATGTTGCCCCTGGACGCCCGTCGGATCTGGATCGGGACCTTCCATGGCCTTTGTAACCGGATGCTGCGTGCGCATCACCAGGATGCAGGGCTCCCGGCGAGCTTTCAGATTCTTGACTCTCAGGATCAGCTCGGGGCCGTCAAGCGGGTCCTGCGTGCGCTCAATGTCGATGACGAAAAGTACCCACCGCGTCAGGTGCAGTGGTTCATCAACAATGCCAAGGAGCAGGGCCTGCGAGCCTCGTCCCTCGAGGCGCCGACGGCGTATGACCAGCGCATGGCCGAACTCTATGCGGCCTATGACGAGCAGTGCCGGCGCGAAGGGGTAGTCGACTTTGCCGAACTGCTGCTTCGATCCTTCGAATTGCTTCAGGCCCAGCCCGCGTTATGCAATCACTATCAGTCGCGGTTTCGGCACTTGCTGGTCGATGAATTTCAGGACACCAATACGCTGCAGTACCGCTGGATTCGATTGTTGGCAGGTCCGGGCGCAGCGGTGTTTGCGGTTGGTGATGACGATCAGTCGATCTACGCATTCCGGGGCGCCAATGTGGGCAACATGGCTGCGTTCGAGCGCGATTTTCAAACCCCAAACCTGATCCGTCTTGAACAGAATTACCGTTCTTTTGGGCATATTCTGGATTGCGCGAATGAGTTGATTCAGCGCAATGCCAATCGCCTGGGGAAGCAACTGTGGACTGAGGCTGGGGTCGGTGAACCGGTTCGGGTTCGGGAGGCCTTGAGCGATCAGGACGAAGCCCAATGGATCGTGGAAGAGGTACGCAGTCTCGTGCGGGACGGTTGGATGCGGGCCGATATCGCTCTGCTGTACCGATCAAACGCCCAGTCGAGAGTGCTTGAACATGCCTTGTTTGCCGCGGGGATGCCCTATCGGGTCTATGGCGGTTTACGCTTTTTTGAGCGGGCTGAAATCAAGCATGCGCTGGCCTATCTGCGCCTGATCGAAAACCCGGCCGATGACGGCGCATTTTTGCGGGTGGTGAATTTTCCGACCCGCGGGATCGGTGCCCGATCGATCGAGCAATTGCAGGATGCCGCGCGCGCGCGGGGTTGCTCGCTCTACGAAGCGGCCAAGGCCATGGGGGGGCGGCTGGCCGCATTTGTCGCTCTGATGGATGCGTTGCAGAACGATAGCCTCCGCCTCGAATTGCCCGAACTGGTTGAACAGGTGACTGAGCGCAGTCAGCTCTTGGCGCACTACACGGCCGAGCGTGACGGCGAAGAGCGGATCGATAACCTCCGTGAATTGGTGAATGCCGCGATTGCATTTCTTGGCGATCCACCTGCGGAGGACTCCGATGCCCCATTGTCTTTGTTGGCGGCATTTCTTGCTCACGCCTCGCTGGAGTCTGGTGAAAATCAGGCCGGCGAGGGCACCGATGCCTTGCAGCTGATGACCGTCCACTCGGCGAAAGGCCTCGAATTCAATGCAGTGTTTGTGACGGGCCTGGAAGAAGGCCTTTTCCCGCACGAGAATTCAGCCAACGAACCTTCGGGTCTCGAGGAAGAGCGCCGACTGATGTACGTCGCGATGACCAGGGCACGCCAGCGTCTGTATTTGTCCTTTGCGCAAACGCGTCTCTTGCATGGGCAGACCCGTTATCACCTGCGGTCGAGATTCATCGATGAACTCCCCGATGGTGCCCTCAAGTGGCTGACACCCCGCAACGGCTTGCGGGCCACGCGAGAAGGCTGGGGTGGGGCCTGGGAAAGTGGTGGAAATGCCTGGCGCACCAAGGGAACACAGCAGGCCGCACAGCAGGGCGCAGCGGGCGTTTGGAGCGGGGGCTATGGCAGCGATGGCCGCACGGCGGCTTCTGGTGCGCCGTTCCGTATCGGACAGACCCTCAAGCACGCGAAGTTCGGTGAAGGGGTCGTAGTGGCCTACGAGGGAACGGGGAGTGACGCCCGAGTCCAGATCAATTTTGGCGCGGCTGGTCTTAAATGGCTGGCACTTGCAGTGGCGAAGCTCGAACCGTATCCCGATAAGTAATCCAGGACGAGGCGTAGAGAGCCGCTAGCATGATCAGCGAGAGCGGGCTCAATACGAGTGATAGCAGGAGTGGCCCAGGGTCCAGCGTGCGGGCAATGATCTGAATCGCCATCGATAAGGCCACCGCAATCGCAAGCCAGCAAAGCCCGAACACCAGGAACGCGCCGCGATTTCGCCAGACCGCTATCAGACTAAAAAACATGGCTTTCACGGGTGCGATGCGATGCCACGCCACAAACAACGGGGCGAACCAGAGCGCCATCTGAATGGGGGTGTACAGCAGTAAGAAAACGCCTGCTGCGATCATCAGGTCGGCGGTCTCCAAGCCTGGGTCGTCGCGCTCTAGTTGTCCCGTAATCAGTCGCATCAGTGTGCCGTCATCAATCAATGAGGCCAGCATCAGGGCGGCCAGCGTCGCGACGAGATTGAGCCCGCCCAAAATTAGCAGCGGTTTCCAGGCCTTGGCTTCGTCCACCTTGAACCCCTGAAAGAGCAGTCGGGGCAACGGAAGTCGATCTTGTTCAGCCGCCAGCATCGCCGTCATTAGGCCAACCGCAAGCAAGGGGGTCAGCAGGAGGGGAAGAAATCCGCCAATCCCTGGGAACACGGAGGGAACCGTGAGCATGAGAAGGTACAAAAAGGTGAGGGTCAGGAGCGGGATTGGTTGCTTGCGAAGCAAAACAAAACCGTCTTTGATCCATTGCCAGCCCATCCGTGGCGGCCGCTGCTCAATTTGCATGAGCGCTTCCCGGGTTGAAGCGGTGGGGGGTTTCGCGCCGGGCAATCAAAATCCGTTCAAAATGCTTGGGGTCATGGGGAACAATGACCTGCGCGGGGCGCGGCAGATGGACGTCGTAAAGTCGCGAAATCCAGAACCGCAGGGCGCCCGCTCGCTGTGCCGCTGGCCAGGCCTCGCGTTCTGATGGTTCGAGGGGCCGGACCAATTGGTAGGCACTCAGTAGCGCGTTCAATCGGTCGTGATCCCATGCTCCAGTCGCCAGATTGATGCACCAGTCATTGGCGGTAACTGCCAGGTCGAACAACCAGGTATCGACCCCTGCAAAGTAAAAATCGATCACTCCACCGACCTCATCACCTTCGAAAAGAACGTTGTTGCGAAAGAGATCGGCATGAACGGCTGAACAGGGCAACGACGTCAAATTCTGCGCGCTTTGATACGCCAATTCACGTTCCAGTAGCGACGCTTGTGCTTCGGGCAAGAATGGCAAAAGTTGGGGCGTGACCTCCTGCCACCAAGAGAGTCCGCGCAGATTGGGTTGGAGACCGGGGAAGTTTTGCGTGGCCAGGTGCATTCGGGCCAGCACAGAACCGATCCGGGCGCAGGCCTGCGGACTAGGATCCGTGAGCTCTTTTCCCTGAAGCCAGGTCACGAGGGTCGCTGGCTTACCGGCCAGGGTGCCCAAAATCTGTCCTTCGCGGTCTGGTACCGGATTGGGGCACGGAATTCCGGCCAACGCTAGATGGCGCATGAGTTCCAGATAAAAAGGCAACTGTTGGGGGTTCAGGCGCTCGAATAAGGTCAGCACAAAGCGATGCGCCTGACCTTGGCGTTCGGTTATGACTCTGTAATTGGTGTTTTCGATTCCTGCAACGATGCCCTCGAGGGACACCAGACGACCTACATCGAACCGCTGCAGCCAGGGTTCGAGATCTGAGTCAGAAACGGCGGTAAAGACGGCCATCGACGCGACTGCGCTTTTTTCTCGGGGTTGCAGGTGGTGCAGCGGCGATGAAGGTCGCCACTCAATTCTAGCAAAGCCTGAAGCCCCTAAGCCAGCGCGCCAAGAGGGCGATGAGTTGGATCAGCGATAATCAGCGTTTTGGGGACGCTGGCATGTCGGATGTGGCGGGCGAATCATTGCTGTTGGTCGATGGTTCTGGGTATTTGTATCGTGCGTTCCACGCGCTACCCGATCTGCGAAACGCGGGGGGCGAACCAACCGGCGCGCTGTACGGCGTGGCGGCCATGTTGCGTCGACTCCGGGCCGACCATCGGCTGCATGGCGGTGCCCGTTTCGGCGCCGTGGTCTTTGACGCACCGGGACCCACTTTCCGGGATGATTTGTATGACCAATACAAGGCCAATCGGGCTTCGATGCCTGAAGACCTTGCTCGGCAGATTGATCCCCTCAAGGAATTCGTGGCGGCCCTCGGTTGGCCCGTACTGGTGGTGGGTGGGGTGGAAGCCGACGATGTGATCGGGACCCTTGCGACGCAGGCCCAAGCGCTCGGAATGCGCTCCGTGATTGCGACTGGGGATAAGGATCTGGCCCAACTCGTGGGCGACCACTGCGTGTTGGTCAACACCATGACCCGAGATGGCAGCCCTCCGCAGCCGATGGATGCCGCGGGTGTCCTGGAGCGCTTTGGGGTCCCGCCCGATCGCATCA
Organism: Betaproteobacteria bacterium; assembly: GCA_009925965.1. Classification (GTDB taxonomy): domain Bacteria; phylum Pseudomonadota; class Gammaproteobacteria; order Burkholderiales; family Burkholderiaceae_E; genus RFPW01. The sequence continues at coordinate 19,484 of RFPW01000011.1, read as the reverse complement.
TCGATTGGTTGGCTTTGGTGGGCGATACCGTTGATAACGTACCGGGGGTCAATAAAGTCGGGCCGAAGACCGCGATCAAATGGATCGCTGAATACGGATCGCTCGACGGGGTGATGGCAGCCGCTGATCGAATATCGGGGGTCGTTGGGGAAAACCTCCGCCTGGCCCTTGATTGGCTGCCGACTGCTCGCGAACTGGTGACGGTGCGCTGCGACTGTGACCTGTCGACCCATCTTTCGGGTCCCGATACATTGGCGCTAAATGCCGAAGATGACCAGCGCCTGCTGGCTTTCTATGAGCGCTGGGGTTTTAGGACCTGGCAAAAGGAATTGCGCGCGCGCCTCGCGGGCGATGTTGGGTCTGAAGACCGACCGGGGCATCCAGCAGGAGCCGGAGCGGGACCCGAAGTGGGACCTGGAGCGGGACTCGAAGCGGTTGGCGCAATCGCTGTCGTGGACCGGTCGGCCTCGCCCGATGGCCAAGATGACCGGCCCGGCCCGCCGGACGCATTGCACTACGAAACCGTCTTCACGGTCGAGCAACTCGATGCGTGGATTGCCCGAATCAAGGCGTGTCCGCTGGTTGGCTTTGATACCGAAACGACCTCGCTGGACCCAATGGTCGCTCAACTGGTTGGCCTTTCGCTGGCGGTAGCGCCCGGGGTGGCGTGCTATGTGCCGGTTGGACATCACTATGCAGCGATGCCCGATCAGTTGCCGTTGGCGCTCGTTCTGGAGCGATTAAGGCCCTGGCTTGAAGACCCATCGGCAGCCAAGGTCGGTCAGCATCTCAAATATGACGAGCATGTTTTGCAGAATCACGGCATTGCCTTGGCCGGTATTGCGCACGACACATTGCTCGAGAGCTATGTGCTCGAGGCCCACCGACGCCATGACCTTGGGTCGCTGGCTGAACGCTGGCTCGGACGTGCCACCGTTTCGTATGAATCGGTTGCTGGCAAAGGGGCATCACAGATCTCGTTTGATCAGGTTTCGGTCGAGGTGGCCGCGCACTATGCGGCCGAAGATGCTGAAGTCACCTTGCAGCTTCACCAGCATCTCTGGCCCAAGCTGCAGGCCGAACCCCGGTTGGCCGCGCTCTACCAAACGATCGAGTTGCCGGTTGCGCGGGTCCTGCAACGCATCGAGCGGCACGGTGTGCTGGTCGATTGCGTCATGCTGGCCAGGCAGGGCGAGGAACTCGCGGTCAAGATCTTGCAACTCGAGCGCCATGCTCACGAATTGGCCGGGCAGCCCTTCAATTTGGGGTCGCCCAAACAACTCGGGGAGTTGTTGTTCGATCAACTCAAACTGCCTGTGGTTAAGAAGACGGCGGGCGGAGCGCCGAGCACCGATGAAGAGGTTCTGGAAAAACTCGCTCTCGACTTCCCGTTGCCGCGAGCGGTGCTCGACTGGCGCAGTCTTTCCAAGCTCAAGAGCACCTATGTCGACAAGCTACCGCGGATGGTGAATCCGCGCACTGGCCGGGTCCACACAAGCTATGCGCAGGCAGTTGCGGTGACCGGACGGCTCGCGTCATCAGACCCCAACTTGCAGAACATCCCGATCCGCACGGCAGAGGGCCGACGCATTCGTGAAGCCTTCATCGCGCCGCCCGGATGGTCGATTGTCTCGGCCGATTATTCGCAGATCGAACTTCGGATCATGGCGCACCTCTCAGAAGATGAGGCCTTGTTGCGCGCATTCAACGAAGGTCAGGACGTCCACCGCGCAACGGCCGCGGAAGTCTTCGGGACCACCCCAGAGGGCGTCACTTCGGAGCAGCGTCGATATGCCAAAGTCATCAATTTCGGACTGATTTATGGCATGACTGCGTTCGGCCTGGCCCAAAATCTCGGGATCGGGCGCGATGCAGCCAAGGCCTGGATCGACCGCTACTTTGATCGGTACCCCGGGGTTGCCCGTTATATGGATACGACCCGTGCCCGTGCCAAACGCGATGGATTTGTCGAGACTGTGTTTGGCCGACGGCTCTGGTTGCCCGAAATCAAGTCGCCCAACGGGCCGCGACGGGCAGGTGCCGAGCGCGCGGCGATCAATGCGCCGATGCAGGGTACAGCCGCCGATCTCATCAAACTCGCGATGGTGTCGGTCCAGAACGTCATCGATCAGGAAGGCAGGCAATCGCGGCTGATCATGCAAGTCCATGATGAGCTTGTATTGGAAGTCCCACCCAACGAACTCGACTGGGCGCGAGCCGAAATTCCCGCCCGAATGGCAGCCGTTGCCACCATGAAAGTCCCGCTAATGGCCGAGGTCGGTATCGGACCCAACTGGGACCAGGCCCATTGAGCGCGGTAATCGGCGCGCCAGGTCTGGACACTCTCGCGGGAATCGTGACTGCCACCCTGGCGGGGGGCGCGCTTTCCCTGGTGGCTGCTGCGCTTCTGACCTTCGGGCTCGTGGCCGGGCTGTTGCGTTCACTCGTCAGCCTTTCGGCCGGTCTCTTGTTAGCGACCAGCACTTTGCACCTGTTGCCTGAGGCGCTCGAACGCGGTGGCAATATCCACCTGATCGGTGTGTGGTTGCTCGTTGGGCTACTGGCGTTCTTTGGGCTCGAAAAACTGGAGATCCTGCGCCACAGTCATCATCATGAGGGCGACGGGCATCATCATCATCACGGCCATGATCGGGAGGCCGCGGGCCCCGGCGGCGCGTTGATCCTGATTGGCGACTCAGTCCATAACTTCACCGACGGAATCCTGATCGCTGCGGCTTTTCTCGCCGATCAGTCGCTCGGCTGGGTCACCGCCGCTGCCGTGGCGGCGCATGAAATCCCCCAGGAAGTCGGCGATTTCATCGTCTTGTTGAATGCGGGCTACACCCGCGCCCGCGCCTTTGCGTTCAATTTGTTGTCAAGCCTGGCGTCGGTGGTGGGCGGCGTGGTTGGCTGGATGGTGCTCGATGATGCCCGCCAACTGTTGCCCGCGGCCCTGTCGATTGCGGCCGCTGGATTCTTGTATGTCGCTTTGGCCGATATTGTTCCGTCGCTGCACCGCGAACATCCCAATCAACTCCGTCAGGCCGCTTTTCAGGTGGTGTTGCTGGGGGTTGGTGTTGCGATCGCCGCGGCCTTAGCTCAGGTGCTTCACCAGCACTGAGGCGCTCAGCCCCCTGTCGCGACTGGTCTTGACGGGTCGCTACACCATTCGCTCCAGGATCCTGCATACAGCAAGGTGCCACCGAGCCCTGCATGGGTCATGGCCAGCAGGTTATGGCAGGCAGTCACGCCTGAACCACATTGATGAATGACCGCGTCGGCTGGACGCCCCTTCAGGAGCGACAAGAACTCAGCCCGCAACTGATCTGTCGAGTGAAAGCGGCCGTCAGCCGCCAGATTGGCTTGCCAGAACCGGTTCAGGGCACCGGGGATATGCCCGGCGACGGGGTCGAGCGGTTCTTGCGCCCCTGAAAAACGGGCTGGTGCGCGGGCATCGAGGACCACTCGCCGGTCTTGGGCAACGTCGTCGGCGACCGTGTCGATATCGACCCATGCCACCAAAGGGGTTCTCAGGCGCAGTTTGCCGGGCGTGGGTAATGGGTTTTCGGTGGTCATCGCGAGGCCGGCGCCCAACCATGCGGGTAGTCCGCCGTCGAGGACGCTGACTCGTTCATGGCCTAGCCACTGCGTTAACCACCAGAGGCGCGCCGCAAAACTGCCGCCATCCGAGTCGTAGGCGACCAGATGAGTCTGCTCCGAGAGTCCGATCGCCTCTAGTCGAGCCCTGAGCCGTTCGCGCGCTGGTAGCGGATGGCGGCCGCCGCAAAGCCCCGCCGCGTGGTCTGCGAGATCGGTGTCGAGGCTCAAGTGGATCGCCCCGGGTAAATGACCCTGCAAATAGGCCTGTTTGCCGGCCTCAGGCTTCATCAGGTCGTGGCGGCAGTCGACCAGCAGGATTTGCGCGTCCTGGGCTTGCTCGGCCCGGGCTTGCGCACTGAGCAACTCGTCAACGGTGATAAGGGGCCTAAACATACATTTCGCGGCGGTACCACTCATGAAAGTGCTGCATGCCATCTTCCATTGGCGATTGGTAGGGGCCTGCATCGTCCTGGCCACGGTTCAGCAGCGCGCGCCGACCCGCATCCATTCGCAGTGCAATCTCGTCATCTTCGACGCAGGTTTCCCGATAGGCGGCCCGCTCAGCCTCCACAAATTCCCGCTCGAAGAGGGCAATTTCTTCAGGATAGTAAAACTCGATGATGTTCGTAGTCGCCTGCGGCCCTTTGGGGATCAGGGTCGAAACCACCAGAACATGCGGGTACCACTCGACCATCACGTTCGGGTAGAGCGTCATCCAGATCGCCCCATGCTGGGGCGCGATGCCGCCGCGAAAACGCATCAGCTCGGCATGCCAGCGCTGATAGACCGACGTTCCGGGGCGCGCAAGTTCGGCATTCACCCCGACGGTCTGCACCGACCAATGGCGCCCGAACTCCCAGCGCAAGTCATCGCAGGTGACGAATCGGCCAAGCCCCGGATGAAATGGGCCGACGTGGTAATCCTCGAGGTAGACCTCGATGAAGGTCTTCCAGTTATAAGCACATTCATGAATCTCAACATGATCCAGAACGTGGCCCTCAAAGTTGAACTGGTCGGCGGCCACCATCCCTGCCAGTGTGTCCGCAATGGTGTTCGGGCACTCAAAAAGCAGGCCGCGCCAGTTTTGGAGGTGCTTCGAGCGCTCTAGCTGGACGCATGGTTGTTCGGCAAAATGGGGTGCCCCCAATAGCCGTCCTTCGAGATCGTAGGTCCAGCGGTGAAGCGGGCAGACGATGCTCTCGGTCTTCCCCCTTCCGTTGAGCATAATGGCCTGGCGATGGCGGCAGACGTTGGACAGAACATCAACGCCATTTGGTCCATGGACCAATACCCGCCCTTCACCCTCGTGGGGGAGCGCGAAGTAGTCTCCGCGCTCGGGCACCATGAGGGTGTGGCCGACGTAGCGTGGCCCATTTTTTGAAAACCAATCGACCTCTCGCTTAAAAAGCGCGTCGTCGAAATAGGCCGAAACCGGAAGTTGCGACTTGACCGGCGTCCAGGCTGCACGCAGCCCCAGATCCGACATGTTCCACCCTTTCTAATGAAATCTTCATGACAGAAGGGTGAGTCTACCCGCACCGGTTTCAAGGTCAAGGCCCCGGGAATTGTAAAATCAACGACATGGAACCAAAGATCGAGCATTCTGAGATGTCTGCGCCTCGTCAGACCAATCCGTCCGACCCCCCTTTTTTAGATTGGACGGTGCAGCGACAAGCGTCGGTCGAGCGCGCACTTGAGCGCCTCATTGAGGGCTGCGGCGCGCAACCGCCGCGGTTGCTCGACGCCATGCGCTATGCGGCTTTGGACGGCGGCAAGCGGATCCGGCCGCTCTTGGTCTATGCGGCGGGAGAATTGTCAGAGGCTTCTGAGCCGGCGCTCGATCTGGCCGCGAGTGCAGTCGAGTTGATCCACGCCTACTCCCTCGTGCACGACGATCTACCCTGCATGGACAACGATGTCTTGCGTCGGGGTAAACCCACCGTCCATGTGGCCTATGGTGAGGCCACGGCGATGTTGGTGGGTGACGGATTGCAGTCTCTAGCGTTTGCAGCGTTGGCTCAATTGGTAGGTCGATCAGTGAGTGCGCCCGCCGTCGTGAAGATGGTGGCTGAGTTGGCTGCCGCGGCCGGCGCGCAGGGAATGGTTGGCGGGCAGGCGCTTGATCTTTCTGCGGTTGGGCAGACTCTTGACCGTCAATCGCTCGAGGCCATGCATCGGGCAAAGACCGGAGCCATGCTCCAGGCATCGGTGCGCCTGGGATGGTTAACGGGTCCGCGGGCCTCTGATTCGGACGCGACTTTTATTCCTTCGGAACTCGACCATTACGCAAACCTCGTCGGTTTGGCGTTTCAGGTCATTGATGATGTGCTGGATGTTGAATCCGACACGCATACGCTGGGCAAGACAGCCGGTAAGGATTCAGAGCACAATAAACCGACTTTTGTGTCTTTACTCGGACTCGAAGCCTCGCGCGCTCTAGCGATTGCTCTGCGGGACGAGGCTGTTGCTGCTCTTTCGCCGTGGGGCGACCGTTCGCGCCGTTTGATTGATCTGGCTGACCGTATCATCAAGCGTCGTGCTTAACCTAATCCGCCGATGACCAAGACCGCTTATCCAACGCTTGATCGAATCAATTCGCCAGCCGATCTGCGTCGCCTAGACCGATCTCGGCTACAGCCACTGGCGCATGAACTGCGGGCGTTTCTGCTTGAGACCGTGTCACAGACCGGTGGCCATCTTTCGTCTAATCTGGGGACAGTAGAGCTTTCAATCGCGCTGCATCGTGTGTTTGATACGCCGCGCGACCGAATTGTCTGGGACGTCGGTCATCAAAGTTATCCTCACAAAATACTGACTGGGCGCCGCGACGCGATGCCGACGCTTCGGCAACTGGGCGGGCTGTCGGGTTTTCCGCGTCGTGCCGAAAGCGAGTACGACACGTTTGGCACGGCGCACTCCTCAACCAGTATCTCGGCCGCGCTCGGGATGGCGGTGGCCTCGCGCAACCTCGGCGATAACGTCGGGCCGCGCCGACGTCGCCACATTGCAGTGATCGGTGATGGAGCGCTGAGTGCGGGAATGGCCTTCGAAGCACTCAACAACGCGGGTGTGACCGCCGACATTGATCTGCTTGTCATTCTCAACGATAACGACATGTCGATCTCGCCCGCCGTTGGCGCTCTGAATCGATATTTGGCCCGATTGCTTTCAGGGCGTTTTTACGCGGCCGCACGGAGTTTTGCGCGCGATGTGTTGTCCATTGCGCCTCCCGTTCTGGAGATCGCGCGGCGCTTCGAAGAGCATGCCAAGGGCATGGTGTCCTCAGCGACCATGTTCGAAGAGTTCGGCTTCAATTACGTGGGGCCAATCGATGGCCATGATCTGGAGTCACTCGTCCCCACACTGCAGAATTTACGCGAATTGCGCGGGCCGCAGTTTTTGCATGTGGTGACCCGAAAGGGTGCGGGCTACAAGCGTGCCGAGGCCGATCCGATTGCCTATCATGGGCCGAGTCGTTTTGACCCGGCGGTTGGCTTGGGGAAATCGAGTGCCCCGACGCGGCCCACCTTCACCCAAGTCTTCGGCCAATGGTTGTGTGACCAAGCCGAGGCGGATTCGCGTCTGGTTGCGATCACGCCGGCGATGCGGGAAGGTTCAGGCCTCGTTGAGTTCGAGCGCAGGTTTCCGTCGCGATATTTTGATGTGGGCATTGCTGAACAGCACGCCGTTACGTTCGCGGCTGGCATTGCCTGTGAGGGACTCAAACCGGTTGTCGCGATTTATTCGACGTTCTTGCAGCGTGGTTATGATCAGTTGATTCATGATGTTGCGTTGCAGAATCTGCCAGTCCTATTTGCACTCGATCGCTCTGGCTTGGTGGGCGCCGACGGCGCGACCCACGCAGGGGCCTACGACATTGCTTATCTGCGTTGTATCCCGAATATGGTTGTCCTCGTCCCGAGTGATGAGGATCAATGTCGGCGGATGCTCAGCGCTGGTTACGCGCATGATGGCCCGGTCGCGGTTCGCTATCCGCGCGGGACGGGTGTTGGCGCAGCAATCGGGACAGACCTTCAGCCAATCGAAATCGGTAAGGGTGAGATACGCCGCCAAAGCCAGCGACAAGCTCAGCTTCAAGGCGGGGCAGGGCGGGTCGCCATCCTCGCGTTTGGGACGCTTTTGCATCCTGCGCTAACGGCTGCGCAGTCTCTCGACGCCACGGTGGTGGATATGCGCTGTGTCAAACCCATTGATCAAGAACTGTTGAGGTCTCTGGCGGCGGATCATGACGCGCTCATCACACTCGAGGAACATGCGATTTTCGGCGGTGCTGGTAGCGCGTGTGCCGAAGCATTGTCTGTTGACGGCATCTTGCGGCCAATGCTGATGCTCGGGCTGCCCGATCGCTTTATTGATCATGGCGATCACCAAAAGCTGCTGGCGGCAGAGGGCCTCGATGCGGGCGGCATAGAACGTTCCATCCGCTCGCGTTTTGGCGATTGGGTCAAACCGCTCGCGACCGCTGCATCTTCTGGTACCCCTCCCAATCCGTCGGCGGCTTGATGAACGAGCTTCCTGACGTTCAGGGAAGCGCCGACGATCGGGCCTTAGTCATCGATCGGGTCGGCATTCGAGGCGTACGCCATCCGATTCGCTGGCGTACCGGGCAAGAGGCGCTCGCATCGGTGGGCCTTTGGACGCTTGACGTCCAGTTACCAGCGCATCAGAAGGGTACACATATGTCCCGCTTCGTTGCGCTACTCGAAGAACAAGCGGCGGCAGTTGTGCCTCTGGATCTTTCCAGTTTCCGAGAGTTCTTGTTACGGATGGTTGCCCGACTCGAGGCGACCGAGGGCGGGGTTGAGGTCAGCTTCCCCTACTTCATCCGCAAAGTGGCACCGGTCTCAGGGGTTGCCAGCCTGATGGATTATCAATTGACGATTGCAGGTCGAGTCGAGCCGGCAGGGGCGGTTCAAGTGGCTCTGACCGTCGTTGTTCCTGTGACAAGTCTATGTCCCTGCTCAAAGGGGATTAGTGACTATGGAGCTCATAATCAACGCTCGCATGTCACGGTTCACGCTGTCGTTCAGGGCGACCTGTCGTTAAATGACCTGATTCGGTTGATCGAAGCCCAGGCTTCCTGTGAACTCTGGGGCCTTCTTAAGAGATCCGATGAATGAGAAATTCGTGACCGAACGGGCCTACGACAACCCGAAATTCGTTGAGGATCTGGTTCGCGATGTGGCAAGCGCGCTGAAGGCACAGCCTGAAATCGGCCAGTTCTGGGTCGAAGCCGAAAACTTCGAATCCATCCATAACCATTCCGCCTGGGCTCGGATCACGAGCGCCGGATCAACTGGGCTCTAGCGCGCTCAGCTGCACTCGGGCGGCGCGTTTTGGTTTCCACCACCGGGGCGGCATTTCGCGCCCGAGCCTCAAGCCATTCCTCATCGATTCCCGCTCCACGCGCAGCGACCTCGCCGCGCACTGCGACGTCTTTGGGCGCGTTACCGTCATGGGGATCTTCTAGTCCGAACCGAATTGCGAGTCGATCCATGACTTCGCGTGGTGAAACCGACTCCCTATTTTCAATGCTTCGCTTCACACATTCGGCAATCAGGGCGGCGTCGTTAAAGTGCCAGCGCAACATGGCCCATTCGCGCGCGACTGCGACTACGCGATCAAAGGAATAGCCCGCAGGGTCGCTCGCGATGGCCGGTAAGGCCATAAAAGCGGGCTGAGATTGTCGGCCTGGAAGAACTTCTAACCGGATCATCCCGCGCTTTGAAAGGTCTTGTGCGAATGCCGTATTAACCGGGCCCGCCACGAACACGCCCGTATTGCCCGCGTGACGAACGGCTTCGACCAGCGCCTTCTGCCGCGGATGTAGTTCACCCGTGGACGGCAGATCAGTCGCGGAAATTGCCAAAGCTCAGTGGCAGTTCGGTCATATCCTTGCGTAGCAGTGACATCACGGACTGCAGATCATCGCGCTTGGTGCCCGTGACACGAACCGCATCACCCTGGATGGCGGCTTGAACTTTGATCTTGCTGTCTTTAATGATTCGAACGATTTTTTTGGCATCATCACCGGCGATTCCATGGCGAACAGTGATCACTTGCTTGACTCTGTCGCCACCCATTTTCTGAACGTCCCCAAGGTCGAGGAAACGTACATCGACTCCCCGTTTGGCACATTTTCCAATCAGGACGTCGCGGACCTGCCCCAGTTGAAAATCGCTGTCGGCGTGGCAGGTCAATTCGTGCTCGCGTTGTTCGACCTTGGCATTTGACCCCTTGAAATCGAAGCGGGTCGTGATTTCCTTGTTGGTCTGGTCAATTGCGTTGCGGATTTCAGTCTCATCGGCCTCAAGGGTGGCGTCGAAGGAGGGCATGGGATTCTCCGAGAGCAGGATCAGGCTTTGGATGTCTTGCGGGGTCGGACAATGCGCGCTGATGCGGGCGTTCGTCCGCGGCTCGCGGCGATCCGCATCCGCAGCGCATTGAGTTTGATGAACCCACCGGCATCGGCCTGGTTGTAGGCGCCACCATCGTCATCGAAGGTCGCGATCCGGGTGTCGAACAGCGAATCGTCGCTGGTTCGGCTGGTCACCAGGACATTGCCTTTGAAAAGCTTCAAAACGACCTTTCCGTTCACAACCTTCTGAGTGTGGTCGATCAAGACCTGCAGCGCTTCGCGCTCCGGGCTGAACCAGTAGCCGTTATAAACCAGACTGGCATAGCGGGGCATGAGATCGTCCTTCAGGTGGGCGACCTCGCGATCGAGGGTCAGACTCTCAATCGCGCGGTGGGCTTTCAGAAGGATCGTTCCGCCTGGGGTCTCGTAACAGCCACGGCTCTTCATCCCGACGTAGCGGTTCTCGACCAGATCGAGCCGACCAACACCGTGACGACCGCCGATTCGATTGAGTTCAGCCAACAATTCATGGGGCGCGAGCGGTACGTCGTTTAGGGCGACTGGATCGCCCGCCTTAAAGGTGATTTCAATATGCTCAGCCCGTGCGGGGGCTTTTTCGGGAGACACAGTCAGGCGCCACATGGTCTCGCTAGGCGCCTTAGAGGGATCTTCGAGAACACCCCCCTCGTAGCTGATGTGAAGAAGATTGGCATCCATCGAATAGGGTGCTTCTCCTTTGCGCTTCTTGTAGTCAACGGGGATGCCGTGGGTGTCGGCATAGGCCAGCAGTCGATCCCGCGAGAGCAAATCCCATTCGCGCCATGGCGCAATGATTCTGACGCCAGGCATCAAGCCATAGGCACCGAGTTCGAACCGGACCTGATCATTACCCTTCCCCGTCGCACCGTGTGAGATCGCGTCGGCTTTGACCTGGCGGGCGATTTCGATCAGTCGCTTCGCGATGAGAGGGCGGGCGATTGAGGTGCCCAGCAGGTACTCGCCTTCGTACAGTGCGTTAGCACGAAACATCGGGAAGACGAAGTCTCGGGTGAACTCTTCGCGAAGGTCCTCGATGAAAATATTCTCTGGCGGAATGCCCATTTTCAGGGCTTTTGCGCGGGCGGGTTCGAGTTCTTCGCCCTGTCCGATATCGGCCGTGAAGGTGACGACTTCGCATTGATAGTGGTCTTGCAGCCACTTCAAGATCACGGAAGTATCCAGCCCTCCCGAGTAGGCCAGGACGACTCGGCGTATCGGAGATTCGCCGGCGCGAGAGTCGTTTTTGGGGTTCGGGTTTTTTTTGGGAACGGAAGCGGAGGGGGTTTTTTTGGGCATGCCTGCGGCTCAGTCTGAACAGATCTCTAGAAGCGACATTGTGCCACCTGCGCGGGTCCTCACCTAAGACAGGCGCCGATGGACGCTCGTAGGAATGACCAGTGGCAGTTCGATCCAGAACCGTGCCCCAGCCGACGGGAGACTCGTCAGTCCCGCTTTGCCGCCATGCAACTCGGCAATTCGCCGCACGATGGCAAGACCCAGACCGCTCGATCCGCGTTGCTCACGGTGTCGGCTGCCCTGAAAGAAGCGGTCAAACACCCGGGGTTGATCTTCGGCGCTGACCCCTGGCCCGGTATCGACGACTTCGATACGCACGCTCTGATCGTCGCGGATTACGTTCACCTGAACCAGACCCGACGCCGGCGTGAATCTCAAGGCGTTGTCGAGAAGGTTTGAAAGCGCCCGTTCCATCAGGGCAGCATCAAGCTGAACCAGGGGCAGGCCCTCGGCGTAGTCCACCGACAGACGGATCTTCGCCTCGTCAGCTCGAGCCCGAAAACGTGCCGCGACATCATCCAAAAACTCCCCAAGGGCGATCGGCTCGGGCGAGGCGCGCAGGTCAGGGCTATCCAGACGTCCAATCTCGGCCAGGCTGTCGGTGAGCCGGCGCAGATGCCCAGCATTTTGCATCGCCGCGTCGAAGTACCGGATGCGCATTTCTTCGGGTAAAGATGCCCCCTTAAGCCGGATGGTTTCAAGTTGCCCGATGAGCGCGGTAAGTGGCGTGCGCAGGTCGTGACTCACGCCCGCAACCATGTCGCGACGTCGAGCATCGCTGTGCAACACCCGTTCATTTTCCTGCCGTAACCGGTCGTACATTTCATGCAAGGTCAGCGATAGCCGGCCGATTTCGTCCTGGCGGTCATCGTACGGAAAGTGCACTGGGAGTGCGGCTGCGAAGCCTGACCGGCGAATGCTTTCAGCTACCGAGGTCAGGGCAGCAAGCGGGTGCGCCAGCATCGCAATGATTGCAACCGTTAGTAAAGTTCCAATCCCTAGGGTCAGCAAGACCATTTTGATCAGACCCTGGGCGGCATGGCCCCGAATGACCATCGCTGTCTCGGCGTCAACTTCCGGGTCTCGTGCGACGACATAGAGCCAACCTCGAGGGATCCCATCGGTCAATACGGGTCGGGCCGCCACCACGGCGGTAGCGTCAATGTCATCGGGATCATCGCCCTCCAGGGGGCGGGCGGGGTCCTCATGCAAATCGTCTAACAGTTTTGCAAGATCAACCCGATAGCGCGTCCAGAATCCGCGGATGTCTCCCGCTGTAGCCAGCACCCGACCTTGTCGATCCAGTAGATACAGCCCCGTGTTGGGTTCAAAGAGTACGAACTCGCGCAGACGTTCACCAAAGCGGCTCGGGTCGGCGGCATAAGCCATCCAGAGGTCGGGGAACGAGGCCAGGATTTGCTTGGCAAATCCATCCGCTCGGGCGCTGACCAGTTCGCTCCGGTAGTCGCGGTACGTGAGATGGCCAACGGTCGCAATCAACGATGCCAACAGCATCGAGAAGACCGCGATCAGCATCAGGACCCGACCGCCTAGTGAGTTCATCGAGTGTCGACGAATCGATAGCCCAAACCCCGCACGGTCAGCACATAGATTGGGTTTGCGGGGTCTGCTTCGATCTTGGATCGCAGGCGGTTGATGTGGGTGTTGACGTTGTGTTCGTAGCCTTCGAAGGTCGTTCCCCAGACTGCATCCAGAAGTTGAGTCCGGTTGAATGCCCGCCCGGGGTGCTGGGCAAGGTAGTGCAACAGATCAAATTCTTTCGCCGTGAGTGCGATGGCTTTGCCATGCAGGCGAACCTCGTGTGCGTTGGGGTCGATCTGCAAGTCACCCACTTCGATCCGGGCCTCATCGGTAGACGCCTTGGGCGCCGATGCGAGATCTGCGCGCCGCAGCATTGCCTTGATTCGCGCAGTGAGTTCCAGGACGGAAAACGGCTTGGTAAGGTAGTCATCCGCGCCGAGTTCGAGGCCCAACACCCGATCCAGTTCGCTCGACCGCGCGGTGAGCATCAGGACGGGCGTTGTGACCCGATCCATTCGAAGCACTCGTAGCACGTCGAGACCGTCACGGCGCGGCAGCATCACATCCAGCACGATGAGGTCAAACTCGCCGGTCCGCGCGCGCGCGTAGCCCGTGTCACCGTCATGGACCACCTCAACCCGGTGGCCCAGATCGCGTACATGCATCGCGATCAGATCAGCGATATCAGCTTGATCCTCGACGATCAGGATTTGGCGTTCATTGGATTGGGGCATCGCATTCCTGGGAAATTGTGCATCGAGACCAATTCGTGATCTTCATGAGATCTGTCTGCGAGGTGGGCGCGACACACTACGTGAACTTACAACGAAATGCTTTCGGGTGATTTCCATGCTTACTTTGCTTGAACACGACACCGCGGCCACGCTGGATCTGGATCTCGATATCGTGCCTGATGAGGTCAGTATTGACCTTGCAGCGGCGCTGCTCGCCGAAGCCGGTCGCATTGAAACGACGCCCGCTCAGGGCCAGAGCCCACGGTTTTCGGTCAACGAGCTCGCTCAGCATCGTCCTGCGCTGGTGCGCTTTGCTCGCCGCAAAGTGCGCGACGAAGCACTGGCTGAGGACGCGGTCCAAGACGCCATGCTCGCCGCCGTCGCCAGTCTGGATCGCTTCCAGGGGCAATCAAGCCTGAAGACCTGGCTGATCGGAATCCTGAATCACAAAATCCAGGATGTCTTTCGTCGCGAAACCCGCTATGTCTCGATGTCGGGCGACGATGACGATCCCGATTCGTTTGACCGTCTCGGGTCAGGTTTGGGTTTGGACTGGGCTGACGATTCGACCGATCCCATGCGGGCGGTTGCAAGCGCCCGCATGCGGGCCGCACTCGAGCGAGAGATAGACCTGATGCCGGCGAATTTGAAAGCCGTCTTCCGGATGCAGGCTCTTGAAGGGATGGCCACCAGTGAGGTGTGCGAGAAGCTCTCCATCAGCGAAGCCAATTGCTGGGTCCGGCTGCACCGGGCGCGCAAACATCTGGCGGCCCGCATGCGAAGCCACCTCGACTGACGGGCCTTAGGGCTTACAGGCCCTGGCGCGCAATCAGGGCGAGTCGCCGATCTCCCCCAGCAGCAAAAACTCCATCAGCGCCTTTTGGGTATGGAGGCGGTTTTCCGCCTCCTCCCACACCACCGATTGCGGGCCGTCGATCACTTCGCCGGCCACCTCTTCGCCCCGGTGTGCGGGTAGACAATGCATAAACAGGGCGTCAGGGCCGGCAGCACGCATCATGTCGGCGTCAACTTGCCAGTCTGCGAAGGCGCTGAGACGCGCTTCCTTCTCGGCCTCGAAGCCCATGCTGGTCCAGACGTCCGTCGTCACGAGTGATGCGCCGGCCACTGCTTCCATGGGGTCGCTGAATTGCCGGACGTGCTCAGGATCAAATTGGCTTAACTGCTGCGCATTGAGCTCATAGCCCGGCGGTGTCGAGATATGTAGCCGGAAATTTAGGAGCCGAGCCGCTTGCATCCAAGTGTGGCAAACATTATTGGCGTCACCAATCCAGGCGACCGTATGCCCTGTTACAGGGCCCCGGTATTCTTGGTAGGTAAACAAATCCGCGAGGATCTGACAGGGATGAAATTCGTTGGTCAGGCCGTTGATGACCGGCACCCTTGAATGGGACGCGAAGCGCTCGATGATGTCCTGCTCAAAGGTTCTGATCATGACCAGATCCACCATCCGGGAAATCACCTGCGCCGCATCTTCAACGGGCTCGCCGCGCCCCAGTTGGGTGTCGCGGGTGTTCAGATAAATGGCTGCGCCCCCCATCTGATACATGCCGGCTTCGAAAGACAGGCGGGTACGTGTGCTGTGCTTCTCGAAGATCATCGCCAAGGTGCGATCAGCGAGGGGGTGATAGGGCTCGTAGCGCTTAAAGCGCGTCTTGATGATGCGTGTGCGATCAAAGAGGTAGGCGTACTCCGCCGCACTGAGCGCATCAAAGCTCAGGTAGTGGCGGGTTGGGAGCGTTGGGGTGGACAAATTCATGGGTGTTGCTCGAGCAGTTTGCGCACCAGAGGTGCCAGTATCGCGACCAGTTGGTCGGAGTGCTCGTCCTTGAAAATCAGGGGGGGTAGCAGTCGAATGACCCGATCAGCGGTGACATTGAGTACTAAACCGGCCTGCAACGCCTGCCCGACAATTTCGCCACAGGGGCGGTCGAGTTCGATGCCCAGCATGAGGCCGCGGCCACGAATCTCGCGTACGCCTGACAGTCCGGCCAGCGCCTGGGTGAGGCCCGCGCGAATCCGCGCTTCCTGGGCCTGAGCGTTGGCCATCAAGGCCTCGGCCTCAATCGCTGCGATTGTCGCCAGTCCGGCCCGCATCGCTAACGGATTGCCACCGAAGGTCGTGCCGTGATTGCCAGGTCCAAACACCCCAGCCGCAGCCCCGTGAGCCACGACCGCCCCGATGGGGACGCCCGATCCAAGGCCTTTGGCCAGCGGCATGACGTCGGGCAGAACCCCTGCCCATTGATGCGCAAACCAGCGGCCAGTCCGCGCGGTCCCGCACTGGACTTCATCGATCATCAATAACCACCCCTTGGCGTCGCAAATGCGGCGCGCGGCATGCAGGTATTCGATGTCTGCTGGCTGAATGCCCCCCTCACCCTGGATCGCTTCGAGGAAGATCGCGACGACGTTGGGCCGGGTTCGGGCGATCTCTTCAAGGGCGTGGGTGTCATTCAGGGGCACGCGAACAAATCCGGGGACAAGGGGTCCAAATCCCTTCTGAACCTTTGCATTTCCTGTGGCCGATAGCGTCGCGAGCGAGCGGCCATGAAATGCGTGCTCATAGACGATGATTTCCGGCGAATCGATTCCCCGGTCATGGCCGTACTTTCGGGCGATCTTGATCGCAGCCTCATTGGCTTCAAGCCCCGAATTGCAGAAGAACACATTGGTCATTCCCGAGCGTTCGACCAATTTGTGCGCCAGGGCTTCGGCCAGTGGGTTCTCAAACAGATTGGAATGATGAATCAACCGACCCACCTGATCGCGCAGCGCCTCGACGAGGCCTGGATGCCCGTGGCCCAATGTGTTGACGGCAATCCCGGACAGCGCGTCGAGATAGGGCTTGCCCGCTGCATCAAATAGCCACACCCCTTCGCCACGCACAAAGGCGACCGGCTGCGGCGCGTAAGTGGGCATCAGGCAAGATACTGGGGTTTGTACTATGGGGAGTTGGGGTGCGTTCATGAGGGATCAAAGCCAGGGTTTTGGCGAGGAACCGATCATTGTAGGGGATTGGACGATCCTGCGCACCTTGCACGGGGCGCTTCGATGATTGATCTGAAGCGTCCGGTCAATTTTTTGATCGTCGGCGTGACCTCGACTGGGCGGACGTTTCGACCCAGTGATTGGGCCGATCGCCTGGCCGGCATCATGTCTGGGTTTCGCCCCCCGGGCAGTGGGCCGGCGACACATTTGGGGTACTCCCCATGGGTTCAGCCTGTCCTGATCGAGGGCCAGCGAGGGGTCAGCGTCGATGCCGCACTAGCCGGACACGAGGCGATGGCGTACGCCTTCCTGGTGAATTTTGCTCGCGATAACGAGTTGCAGGTTCGCGTACTCGGCAAGCCCTGAGGTTAGTCCCGTGGATTCAGCCCTTGACGCGGTTCCGGTACTCGGCGGTTCGCGTGTCGATTTCGATCCGGTCGCCGATTTCGACGAACGCTGGGACAGGCAGTTCAAACCCGGTTGGTTTGATTCGGGCCGGCTTCATGACCTTGCCCGAGGTGTCCCCTTTGACTGCGGGTTCGGTGTATTCAACTTCGCGGACCACACTGGTTGGCATTTCGACGGAAATCGCCCGCCCGTCATAAAAAACGACATCACAAGCCATGCCTTCGTCAATGTAGTTCAGGGCATCGCCCATCGACTCGGACTCGACTTCGTACTGGTTGTAATCCGCGTCCATGAAGACGTAGAGGGGATCCGCGAAGTATGAATACGTGACTTCTTTTTTATCGAGTACCAGCACGTCGAACTTGTCGTCGGCCCGGAATACAGTTTCGGTACCTGATCCATTGAGCAGGTTTTTCATCTTCATTTTGACAACGGCGGCATTGCGGCCGGATTTGTTGTACTCGGCTTTGATGACCACCATGGGGTCTTTGCCGACCATCAATACGTTGCCAGTGCGGAGTTCCTGCGCGGTCTTCATCGAGAATCCAATCGAGAGTGCCGAAGGCGGTGGGAAAGAGTCGACCGCGATTCTAGCCGATCGCGCAAAAACGCACTGAGCGATTGGATGAGCGATGGGCCAGCGGCGAGTTGGCGCGCCCAGTCGGTTGCACCCCGACTCAACTCAGGTCGGTGCGCCAGCCAGTTGCTCCATGCCGATGACAAATTCGAGGGTTCGCCACGGTCCCAGGCGTGGGCTAGTGAAGCCTGTGCGGCTGCCGCAGCTTCAGGCAAGAATGGTTGCCAGCGGTCTAGCCAGGCCTCTAGCTGCTCCCGGTGCGACTGGTCCAACTGACGATAGGGCTGCCAAATAAACGGGATCGCGGCCCAATGGGCCCGCACGAGGGAGTCTTCACCCCGCACAAAGGCGGCCATGCAAGACCACAACAATCGGTCAAAATCCTGCTGGGCAACCCAACCAAAGGCGTGGATCCGAAGGTTCCCCTGGCGGATTGTCGGGGCCGTGTCCGAGGGCAACAGCAGGAGAATTGGCGGGCCATTTGCAAGCGTTTCGATCAGCGCGTCGACCGGCGCATCAGGGTACCCAAACACCAGCACGGCTGGCAGCTTGCGGTCTGCTTCCTCGACACCGAGAACAGCCAAAAATCGGTCGCGTTCGAGCGGATCAGAGTGGAACCGGTCGCGGGCTTCCAAGAGGTCCGGTTCGCGCAACAGACCCCCCGTAGATGGATCGAATCCGGGAAAAAAGAAGATTTCGTCGAGCCCATTGGTCCGATTGGGTGATGCCAAGGTATGGCATGACCCGGTCCAGGACTGGGGCGTCAAGTGCTCCAGATTAATCCAGATTGGTGGTGGTCGCTGCTCGCCCATCGATTCCAGGACGCGGTCAGGGAGCCGGCAGCCGAAGGTCGAGATCATGACGTCGATATGAGTGGCTGGGAACGCCCAGTCGACGACCCGAACACCGTCAAGAGATGGTGGATGAAGAGTCGTTGAAAGCTCTGGAACCAGCTGCCGAAGCACCTCCGGTCGGTCAATCGCAAGCACGACGTCGGCGTTCAACGAATTGTCTTGGGCTAGCGCAGCAGCCAGGCTCTTGGCGAGCCGCCAGCAGACCCCGGCATCGCCAAAGTGATCAACAACCCGACACCAGATGACGACGGTAGTCACGTCAGGCCGGTGGCGCAGTCAGTTGAAGCTGCGCCGTCAGGAAAAAAGGTCGTCCAGCTTCTTGCGCGCGTCTTCGTTTGCGCCGACCCGGCGGCGCTCGTACGCATACTCTTCGACGATCCGGTCCTCGTAGTAGCTAGCCGGATTGGGTGAGGCAAAAAAACGCCGCGCGACCTCTTCAGGGACGCCCTTGAAGACGCGAATTTCGCCGCTTGCAAACGTGATCTCGAGCCGCTCGAAACGAGCTTCGTAATTTGCGTTACGAAGCGTCGCCGTATTGAGTGCGCGCTGAATAGCCATTAGTTCCCGGCGAGGATCTCGAATACACGTTGACGGATTTCGTCGACAGAACCCACGCCCGAGATGGTGCGCAATTTGGGTGCTCCGTGTTCGCCCCGTCCACCCCAGCTCGCGTAATAATCGACCAACGGGCGGGTTTGAGAGTGATAGACATGGAGCCGCTTGCGAACGGTCTCTTCCCGATCGTCTTCGCGCTGAATCAGTGGCTCACCCGTGTCGTCGTCATGATCTGGATATTTGGGCGGATTAAAAAGGACGTGATAGGTCCGCCCAGACGCGAGATGCACCCGTCGGCCACTCATCCGGGTAATGATTTCGTCATCATCGACGCTGATTTCAAGTACGAAGTCGAGCGCGACGCCGGCCGTTTTCATCGCCTCGGCTTGAGGGATTGTCCGGGGGAATCCATCAAAAAGGTAACCCCCCCGACAGTCGGGCTGTTGCAGCCGGTCTCGGACGAGTCCGATGATGATTTCGTCGGACACCAG
>RFPW01000002.1 GCA_009925965.1 Betaproteobacteria bacterium | reverse complement strand
GTCCAGGAAGACATGAGTCTGACTGGACGATCCCGCCAATCGGATCCGGCGGATATCGTCAAGGGACTGGATTGCCCCCTCGACCCTCACTACCAGCGCTTCCTCGCCGGCTTCAATGCGACCCGCCCCATCATTGGCGTTGTTCTTCATGAGACTTTGGCGCAGATCGGCTAAGGAAACCCCGAGGGCTGCCATCCGCGACACGTTGGGGATGACCTCGAAGGTTTGCACTTCGCCACCGAGTGAATTGACTTCGGCCACGTTGGGTAAGGTCCGCAACGCGGGGCGAATAATCCAGTCGAGCACTCGGCGCTTCTCAGCCAGGCTGAAGGCGTCGCCGTCGAGCGTGAACATGACCATGTCACTGAGCGGCGTGGTGATCGGGGCAAGACCGCCGGTCACGCCGTGGGGTAATTCGGGAAGGATGCCGGCGAGCCGTTCGGCGACTTGCTGGCGCGCCCAATACAGGTTGACGCCTTCGGTGAATTCCACCGTGATGTCGGTGATGCCGTACTTCGAGACCGAACGAACGACCCGTTTACTTGGGATGCTAAGCAACTCGAGTTCGATTGGGCGGACAACCCGCTGCTCAATCTCCTCGGGTGTCATCCCTGGGCTTTTAAGAATGATCTTGGCTTGAATCGGCGAAATCTCAGGGAACGCATCAATCGGCAGATTGAGCCAGGCCTGGATGCCAGCACCCATCAGAACAAGGGCAAGCATGATGGTGAGGCCACGATGGCGCAGCACAAAACCCAACAGGCGCGCCACCATCAACGTTCAGACTGCAGAAGAGCCCGCAGCGATGCGACACCGCTTATGGCCACTTTGCTGTCGGCGCTCAGTGGCCCGGTAACGACGCTGGTATCGTCGTTAGAACTGATGAGTTCGACCGATTGAACTGAAAATCCGGAGGCGGTGGCGACAAACAAAACGGGCCTACCCTGCCACTGCGTGAGGCAGCGCGACGGCACTCTCCAGGCTGTCCCGGCCTTGCGCAGGCCCGGGTGTACCTGCACGCTGAGCAACTCGCCGACTTGCAGATTACCGTGCGATTGGATTCGAGCGCGGACGCGAGCGAGTTGACTGCTATCAACGGCCTGACTAACGCCCGTCACGACCGCACTCGCCTGGCGCTGGGGCGCGGTGACGGTGTCTCCCACCTTGAGCAGGGCGGCCTTCTCCGGCGCCAGTTGAATATCGAATTGCAATTGGCTGACATCGACTAGTCGAAATAGCACCGCACCCGTATCGACCCGTTGCCCGATCGGCGTAAAAACCTCAGTGATGACGCCGGCCATCGGAGCGCGCAACGAGCCCGTCGCATAGCCCGCCGCAACCCCACTTGGGGTCTCGCCCCTTTTTTGTAAGCCGCCGCTTTCAAACTGCATCCCGGATGCGTTAACTTCCGCTTCGCGCGCGCGCACGACCGCTTGGGCAGCTTCGAACTTGGCTCGCGCGGCTTGCACCCGTGCCGCGGGAATCAGGCCATCTTCAAAAAGCGCCTGTTCGCGATCGAGAACCGACTGGGCCAGTCTCGATTCGATCAAGGCTTCTTGCTGCAGGCGCCGGGCATCGCCAGCGCTCGGACTGACGAACTGCCCCAACGCAGCGCCGGCCTTAACGGTGTCGCCGATACCGGCCAGAATACGGACCATCTGACCCGGATAGGGCGCCGTGACCGCGACTTCGCGCCCGGTGGGCACGGTTACCGTTGCGCTTGCCTGAAGCGGTTCAGACTTTGCGATCTGGACGGCGGTGAGGGTCACACCAAGAGCAGACTGCTGCTTGGGATCAAGAGGGAAGTTGCGGTCGGGCGTTGCGGCCTGAGCGTTGATCGTGATTGCAACCAGCAGGATTCGCCACATGACTATGATCGCGGTGTTGCTTCGGCCCCCATCCTAAACGATCTAGTCCCGATCGATCGCCATCCAGGGATCCAGATGCGTCATCACGTTGAGGACGCGATGTCGCGCCATCGTTCGTTGCGTGGCGTCAACAGCGATCTCATGACCCTCTACAACGGTCAGATGCCCATCGACGCTGAGGTGCACATCAACCTGTATCAGGTCGCCCATTTTGCGGGTTCGCAAGTCGTGAATTTCGCGCACGCCAGGCGTGGAGCGGAGAGTCTCGGTAATCGCGGTGACCTCCGCATCGTTAGCCGCGCGATCAACAAGGTCATGGAGGGCTTCCCAGCCAAAATTAGCGCCTAGCCGAATGATCATCAACCCAACAATCAGTGCAGCAATTGGATCGAGAATGGGATAACCCGCCAGATTCCCGAGAATGCCAAAACCGACAACAAGCGAAGAGGCTGCGTCGGATCGTGCATGCCATGCGTTTGCGACCAACATGCCTGACTTCACACGCTTGGCCACCCCTAACAAATATCGGAACAATAGTTCTTTGGTGACAAGCCCCACGGCGGCGGCCCAGAGGGCTACCTGACTCACGGTAGCGATCGTGCTGGGATCCTGAATCGTCTGAATGGACTTCACCAGCATTCCGCCGCCGACCATCAGGAGCAAAACTCCCAGGACGAGTGACGCAGCGGTCTCGAACCGATGGTGGCCATAAGGGTGTTGAGAATCCGCTTCTTGATGGCTGTGATGGTTGGCCAGCAAGACAATGGCGTCGGACAGCAGATCCGTCATCGAATGGATGCCGTCGGCAATTAGCCCCTGCGAGTGCGTGAAAACGCCTGCCGCGACCTGCCCGCCGCTGAGAAAAAGATTGACGACGACGCTGACCCAGGTGCTGCGCGACGCGGCCTGTTTCCTCACGGAGGCCGATTCGAGCTCGGATTCCGAGTCGAGCCCAGATGCGATTTCAAATTTTTGAATCATGGTGTGAGCAGAATCAAATCACGTACAAATCGACGTATTCGTGAACTGGCTTGACACACAAGTCGTCGAGGTTCAGCGAAACACCCAGAATGCGATTCTGTTGCTTCGACGGGAAGCGCCGGGCAAGGTTGTGCTTGAATTTTTCAATCAGGATCGGGATCCCTTCGTCACGTCGACGCCTGTGACCGATCGGGTATTCGCAGATCACCTCGGACAGTTCGGTGCCGTCATCCAGGCGCACGGTCAGGGCATTCGCGATCGATCGCTTGCTCGGGTCGTGATAGTCGCGCGTGAAAGCGGGGTCCTCAACACATTGAATTCTGTCGCGGAGCGCATCGATTCGGGAGTCAACGGCGATGGCGTCTTCGTAATCGGCGGCGCTCAACCTGCCGAAAATCAGTGCGACCGCGACCATGTATTGAATGCAATGGTCCCGGTCGGCTGGGTTCGTCAAGGGACCGTTTTTGTCGATGATGCGCAGGCAGGCTTGATGGGTTCGAATCGTAAGCCACTCGATATCGGCTGCAGACTGACCTCGAGCGGCCAATTGGCGGTGCAGCGTCATCGCACATTCGACCGCTGTTTGAGCATGGAACTCAGCAGGGTAGGAAATCTTGAACAAGACGTTCTCCATCACGTAGGTTCCATACGGTCGCTGGAACCTGAACGCATGGCCTTTAAACAGGACGTCGTAGAAGCCCCACTCTTTGGCTGAAAGAGCGGTTGGATAGCCCATCTCGCCTGTTTTGGCGATGAGGGCCAAGCGCACCGCGCGACTGGTCGCGTCGCCCGCTGCCCAACTCTTGCGGGACCCGGTGTTCGGGGCATGCCGATAAGTCCTGAGCGCTTGCCCATCAAGCCAGGCATGTGAGATGGCGTTAATGAGTTCATTCCGATCCAGGCCGAGCAGTCTCCCGACAACAGCGGTCGAAGCAACTTTGACCAGCACAACGTGATCGAGCCCGACTTGGTTAAACGCGTTCTCGAGTGCTAGACACCCCTGAATTTCGTGCGCCATGATCATCGCATCGAGCACCTGACGCATGGTGAGCGGCGCTTTGCCAGTAGCAACTGCGGTTCGGCTCAACCAGTCTGCGGTCGCCAGGATGCCCCCTAGATTGTCGGACGGATGCCCCCACTCCGCGGCAAGCCAGGTGTCGTTGAAATCCAGCCAACGGATGGTGGCACCAATGTCAAAGGCTGCTTTGATCGGGTCAAGTTGAAATTGGGTACCGGGTACCCGCGCGCCATTTGGGACCACGGTGCCCGGGACGATCGGACCGAGCAGCTTGGTGCACTCTGGGTACTCGAGCGCTTCGAGGCCACACCCCAGCGTGTCGATCAGACAGGCGTGAGCCGTCTTGAGCGCCAGATCACTGTTAATTTCAAATTCAAGTACGTAGTCAGCGATGTCAGAGAGAACTTGGTCTGGAATAGACTGCATCAGAGGTGACATTCGTTGGCCAATGCACGGCCCTGACTCGTACTTAAAAGCATGGACTTGCCAGGGATCAGGATCCAGACCAGACCCGTCGACAGTTCCTCGAAGCGCTCCGCACCGCTGTTGCTATGGACGCGTTCAAGTCGGTGTTGCGTACCCTGCCACGTCAACAAAATCACATCGGTCTGGTCTGCAACGTCTGCGATTCGAATCGTGCGCCCGTGATCGCAATGGTAGTTGCCCGCATGCTTTCTATGATCGACCTTTGCTGGAGGCGGAACGGGTGAGGGCGCTCTTGCGGCATCTAAAGGAGCCGGAGTGCTTTCGCTATTCCTCGGGACCGGCGGAGTCGAGGGTGGTGCGCTAGCGGGTGCGCTGGCGGGTGCGCTGGCGGGTGCGCTGGCGGGTGCGCTGGCAGGTGCTTTGATCGCCGTTGAGCTGGTTGATCCGCTCATCGGTGGCGCCGGGGCACCCGCACTCTGGCGGGCCGGCTCTGGCGCCGTGGCCGCGGCCGTGGCCGAACCAGCGATCGGCGCCGTGACCGGACCTGTGATCGGCGCCGTGGCCGGACCTGTCATCGGCGCAACGGTCGCTCCGCGCCAAGCGCATCCCGTTCCGCTCATGATCAGCAGGCCGCTGATGCAGAGGCGTACAACCCGGACCAGACTATTGGGGTTGCAGGTGATCATGTTTGATCAGAAAAAAGCAGATTGGGCAGCGGGCGGGATCGCGCTACCCGCCTGATAAGCCCGCCGTAGACGCTGCCAGTGAAACCGGTAGCTCGCGCGATCGTGCAGTCGACCCGACCAGGAGACGGGCGCCCATGAGGCGGCCCGGGCTGCCAGAAGGATGTCAGCGGACTCCTCGATCAGGCGCGTCGCCGGCGCAAGGCCACGCAAGATAACGGCGATCTGCGCGGGGTGAATGCTCCACATTCGGGTAAAACCAAACTCGTCAGCGGCACGACGGGCTTCGGCCTCGACCCGGTCGGGCGCATCCAGAATGATGCTGACGTTGTGCGAAGCTACCTTGCCATGTGCATGGGCGGCCAGCGAAACCTGAATTTTGGCCGCACGCACGAGTGGATGCTCGAACTGCCCCGGGCTGGTCATGGCGTCATCTGCGATCGCACCCTGAAACGCGCTGACGTAATCCATCAAACCAAATGAGAGACACTCGACCCGCGGATGTTGGGCGATGGCGTCGACATCGCGCAGGGCCAGTGGGCTTTCGATCAACACGTGGACCGGGATCATGCCCTCGCGATTCGCAACGTGTCGGATCGTCAGGCGGTCAATTTCGTCGATCGCCTGATTGCACTGCTCGGCTGATTCGATCTTGGGTAGGGCGATATACGCAACCCGATCCGCCGCTTTCTTGAGAATCCGCTCAAGATCCTCCTGAAAAAAACGAGAATCCGGCGGATGAACGCGAACGCCAACCCGGTCGAAGTGGTTGGCGTCGGAAGCAATGGCTGCGCCCACCAGATCAGCCTGCTCGGCCTCTGCGCCGGCGAGAGCCCCATCTTCACAGTCGGCCGTTACATCAAAGGCAGGCCAAGATTTCGGGCCGGAAGCGGCCTGCAGTGCGAGTGCTTTCGCGATGCGCGCTTCGGTACCGCAGTAGTGGTCGACGGACGGCAAGGCGCGATGATCTCGCCCGCCATCAAGAAGGACCTCGTTGGGATGCGCGATCGCGGATTGGGCACTCAAGGGTCTAGAGCAATGCTCGGAATGCTTAGCTCAGAAGATGAGCGACGCCTGCACGCTCTTCTTCGAGTTCGGCCAAGGTGATGTTGATCCGGGACCGCGAGAACTCATCGATCTCAAGGCCCTGAACGATGTGGTATTCGCCATTGGCGCAGGTCACCGGGTAGCCAAACATGACGTCTTCGGGAATCCCGTAAGAGCCGTCGGATGCGATCCCCATGGTGACCCAGCGGTCGCCGGTGCCCAAGGCCCAGTCGCGGACATGGTCGATGGCGGCATTGGCGGCGGAAGCGGCCGAGGACAGGCCGCGCGCCTCGATGATGGCGGCGCCACGCTTGCCAACGGTTGGCAAAAAGACCTCACGATTCCAGGCTTCATCATGAATGCGGGCAGGAAGCGATTGACCGCCTGTGGTCGCAAAACGGTAGTCGGCGTACATGGTCGGCGAGTGGTTACCCCAGACCGCCAGGTGCTCGATCGACGCGACCGGACAGGCCGCCTTGGCGGCCAGCTGACTGAGCGCGCGGTTGTGGTCGAGCCGCAGCATTGCGGTGAAGTTCTTTTTCGGCAGGCTCGGTGCCGATTTCATCGCGATGTAGGCGTTGGTGTTGGCTGGGTTGCCAACCACCAGGACCCGCACGTCGCGCGAGGCGACCTGATCGAGCGCGCGGCCCTGAACGGTGAAAATGGCCCCATTGGCCTCTAGCAAATCCTTGCGCTCCATGCCCTTGCTACGCGGCCGGGCGCCAACGAGGAGCGCATAGTCGGCGTCGCGGAAGGCTACCGTGGGATCATCCGTGATGACGACACCCGCCAGAAGCGGGAACGCGCAATCTTCAAGCTCCATCACAACGCCTTTCACCGCGGCCAGCGCGGGGGTGATGTCGAGGAGTTGGAGGATGACGGGCTGATCCTTGCCCAGAAGGTCACCGTTGGCGATCCGAAAAAGCAGCGAATAACCGATCTGACCGGCTGCGCCGGTGATTGCGACTCGTTTTGGAGATTTGTTCATGCCTGCGCTCGTGGAGGGGAGGGGGTGAGATGCATACGCTTGGTCGCCACTTTAGAACCGAGAGGGAGTTGTCTGCAAGGTGATCACATTTGTGCGACCCGGTGTCGCAGAAGTCGGCTCGCGGGGCCGCGATGGCGTCAGGTCTGGGTTTCAGGCTCACTCAGTGCGCCGGAAGTCGTTGGCCGGCCGCCGGGTTTGGTTGCAAAATACGACGCTTTACCTGCTGTTCCGAGGAGTCATCATGGCTGGTTTAGCCGCAAAACGCCCCGTTTACAGGAACATTCACGTCACCCAGATTCTGGGCTACCGCTTGCCGATCGCAGGGATTGTCTCAATCCTTCACCGGATCAGTGGCTCCCTATTGTTCCTCGTGGGACTTCCTCTCATTCTTTGGTTGTTTCAGGAAAGCCTGATTTCTGAGCTCGGTTTCGAGCGCTTCCGGACCGCCGTCGCCCACCCTGTGGTGAA
Source organism: Betaproteobacteria bacterium (assembly GCA_009925965.1). GTDB lineage: Bacteria > Pseudomonadota > Gammaproteobacteria > Burkholderiales > Burkholderiaceae_E > RFPW01. Next base: position 23,499 of record RFPW01000002.1, on the reverse strand, counting down.
GGTCGCGCTGCTCGCCATGCTGTGGGCGTTTTGCCATCACTTTGTGGCTGGGATTCGTTATCTCCTCCTCGACAACCATGTTGGTCTCGAGAAAGGATCTGCTGCAAATTCCGCCAAAGCGGTCATCGTCATCAGTCTGGCCTTGACCCTGGTGGTCGCTGGCTCGCTGTTTGGTCTCTACTGATTAAGGATCCGGACATGACAAGTCAACGGATTGTGACCGGTGCCCACTACGGGATCGGCAGCTGGTTGCTGCAGCGTTTATCTGCAGTTCTGATGGTGATTTACACCGTCATCCTGATTGTCGCGGTGCTGCGCTTGCCTGAGTTCAATTACGGCAACTGGGCCACCCTGTTTGTGCACCCGTTCATGAAAGTCTCGACCTTGCTGGCGGGGGCGGCGCTCTTCTACCACGCGTGGGTCGGGGTTCGCGACATCTTTATGGATTACATCAAGCCCACCGGAGTCCGGCTCACCCTTCAGGCAGGCACTGTTCTGCTGCTGGCTGGGTATGGCTGCTGGTTGGTGATCATTCTCTGGAGTCTTTGAAAATGGCCGAAGTATTAACCAAACTCGCCAACGGGCTGCAGCGTCGCAAGTTCGACGTCATCGTTGTTGGCGCAGGCGGATCCGGGATGCGTTGCTCTCTGCAATTGGCTGAGGCGGGGCTCAATGTCGCTGTCCTGTCCAAGGTCTTTCCGACCCGCTCGCATACCGTCGCGGCGCAAGGGGGGATTGGTGCTTCGCTGGGTAATATGAGCGAGGACAACTGGTACTGGCATATGTTCGACACCGTTAAGGGGTCGGATTATCTCGGCGACCAGGACGCGATCGAATTTATGTGCCGGATGGCGCCCCAGGTGGTCTACGAACTCGAGCACTTTGGAATGCCGTTCGACCGAAATCCGGATGGCACGATTTATCAGCGGCCATTTGGCGGACATACCGCCAACTTTGGCGAGAAGCCCGTCCAGCGCGCTTGCGCCGCGGCAGATCGCACCGGCCACGCGATGTTGCATACGCTTTACCAGCGAAACATCCGCGCACGCACTCAGTTTTTTGTCGAGTGGATGGCGCTCGACCTCATTCGGGACGCCGATGGCGATGTCGTCGGTGTGGTGGCTCTCGAAATGGAATCCGGCGAGGTCATGGTGCTGGAGGCCAAAACCACGGTGCTGGCCACCGGCGGCGCCGGCCGGATCTGGGCTGCATCGACCAATGCGTTCATCAACACAGGCGACGGCATGGGGATGGCCGCGCGTGCTGGCGTGCCCCTCGAGGACATGGAATTTTGGCAGTTCCACCCGACCGGGGTCGCCGGTGCCGGGGTACTGGTGACTGAAGGCGTACGCGGCGAGGGCGGGATTTTGCTCAACAAGCATGGCGAACGCTTTATGGAGCGCTACGCACCGACCCTCAAGGATCTTGCACCGCGTGATTTCGTTTCCCGTTCAATGGATCAGGAGATTCAGGAAGGGCGCGGATGTGGTCCTGATGGCGATTATGTGCTGCTGAAGCTTGATCACCTCGGGGCCGAGACGATCATGAAGCGGCTGCCGAGTATTCGCGAGATTGCGATCAAATTTGCCAACGTCGACCCGATTAAAGATCCCATTCCGGTTGTGCCGACCATTCATTATCAGATGGGTGGAATCCCGACTAATTTCCACGGCCAGGTCGTGGTGCCGAAGGGCGATAATCCATCCACCGTCATCCCAGGCCTCTACGCCATCGGCGAATGTGCCTGCGTGAGCGTGCACGGGGCGAATCGACTCGGGACCAATTCACTCCTCGATCTATTGGTCTTTGGCCGTTCGGCGGGTATGCACATCGTTGACCAGCATTTGGCCAATCAGTCCCACAAAGAAGTGCCGCGCGAAGCAGGCGATTTCTCCCTGGCACGACTGGCGAAACTCAACGGAACGACCTCGGGAGAGAATGTGCAGGAAGTTGCCAACGATATCCGGAAGACGATGCAGGCGCATTGCGGGGTTTTCCGATCGTCGGAGCGAATGGCCCAGGGCGTATCCCGCATTCTCGAATTGGCTGAACGTTCGCAGCGTGTTCATCTCGGTGACAAGAGTCAGGTCTTTAATACCGCTCGGGTCGAAGCCCTCGAACTGGACAACCTGGTCGAGACAGCCAAGGCCACCATGATTTCGGCGGATGCACGCAAAGAGAGTCGCGGCGCGCATGCTCACCGCGATTTCTCTGAGCGCAACGATGCGCAGTGGATGAAGCACTCGATGTACTACAGCGAGGGTAATCGCATGTCCTACAAGCCAGTCAACCTGAAGCCGATGACGGTCGAAACGTTTGCGCCCAAGGCGCGCACGTTCTGATCAATAGGAGAGTTTGATGACCACAGCAACAGTCGCCAACCGCAAAGTGCGTTTTTCGATCTATCGATACGACCCGGATCAGGACGCTCGTCCCTCAATGCAGGATTTTGAGGTGGAGTTGCTACCGACCGACAAGATGTTGCTCGACGCGCTGATGCGGATGAAGCAAACCGTTTTCCCAGGGCTCTCATTTCGGCGTTCGTGCCGCGAAGGTGTCTGCGGGTCCGACGCGATGAATATCAACGGCAAGAACGGACTCGCCTGCATCACCAATTTGCGTGATCTGAAGGAGCCAATCGTCCTGAAGCCCTTACCGGGCTTGCCGGTGATCCGCGATCTGATCGTCGACATGACGCAGTTTTTCAAGCAGTACCACTCGATTAAGCCGTTCTTGATCAACGAGGCGCCTCCGCCCGAGAAAGAGCGTCTGCAGTCTCCCGAAGAGCGCGATGAACTCAACGGGCTCTACGAGTGCATTTTGTGCGCCTGCTGTTCCACGAGTTGTCCGTCGTTCTGGTGGAACCCAGACAAGTTTGTGGGTCCGGCGGGTTTGCTGCAGGCCTACCGATTTATTGCCGACAGTCGCGATCAGGCCACGAGTGAGCGTCTGGATAATCTCGAAGATCCCTACCGGCTCTTCCGCTGCCACACCATCATGAACTGTGTGGACGTTTGCCCGAAGGGCCTGAATCCGACTCGGGCGATTGGGAAAATCAAGGACCTGATGATTCGTCGTGCAGTCTGAAGGCGATACCCTGGCCGGGTCCCCACACCAGGCGGATCCGATTCGCCGCCGACGCCTGCGCTGGCGCTGCCGGAGAGGGATGCTCGAAAACGATCTGATCATGACCCGATTCCTGGATCGGCATGAGGCGACGTTGTCCGATTCTGACGTTCAGGCCGTGGATACCCTCATGGATCTGTCCGACAATGCGTTACTGGATCTGATTTTGGGCCGCGAGGATCTGTCGGCAGAGTACGATCACGCGTCGATCAAAGCGGTGCTCGATCAGATCAGAACTGCATAATGCGACGCGCTGGTTAGTTTCAATCATTAATGACGGGGAAACTCGGGATGTCAAACGAAGTTAAAGCCACTCTTACCTTTTCCGATGGCAGTCCGGGGGCCGAATTCCCCGTCTACAGCGGGAGCATCGGACCCGACGTCATCGATATCCGGAAGCTCTACGCGCAGACCGGCAAATTCACCTTTGACCCCGGTTTCATGTCAACGGCGGCCTGTGAATCGGCCATCACCTACATCGATGGCGACCGCGGCGAACTGCTTTACCGCGGCTATCCGATCGAGGAACTCGCAGTTAGCTGTGACTACCTGGAGACCTGTTACCTGCTTCTGCATGGTGAACTGCCGTCGGTAGACCAAAAATCCCGATTTGTCACCAGCGTGACGTACCACACGATGGTGCACGAGCAGATGACCCGGTTTTTTCAGGGATTCCGCCGCGATGCTCATCCGATGGCGGTTTTGTGTGGGTCAGTGGGTGCGATGTCGGCGTTCTACCATGACAGTCTTGACATTTATAACCTCGAGCATCGTTATATCAGTGCGATTCGCCTGATCGCAAAAATGCCGACGCTAGTGGCGATGGCCTATAAGTACTCGATTGGCCAGCCTTTCGTGTATCCCCGCAATAACCTGGGGTATTCCGCGAATTTCATGCGGATGATGTTTGCAAATCCGTGCGAAGAATATGTGGTCAATGACGTCCTGGTGCGGGCACTGGACCGAATTTTGATTCTGCATGCCGACCACGAGCAAAATGCTTCCACAAGCACAGTGCGCCTGGCCGGTTCGTCTGGGGCCAACCCATTCGCGTGTATCGCGGCGGGCGTGGCCACGCTCTGGGGTCCGGCGCATGGCGGTGCGAACGAAGCCTGCCTCCTGATGCTCAATGAGCTTCAGGCGCAAGGCGGGGCCGAAAAAATTGGCGACTTCATTGCCAAAGTGAAAGACAAGCATTCCGGCGTCAAGCTCATGGGCTTTGGGCACCGGGTTTACAAGAACTTTGATCCGCGCGCCAAGTTGATGCGCGAGACCTGCTACGAAGTCTTGAACGAACTCGGCCTGCAGGATGATCCGCTTTTCAAACTCGCGATGGCGCTCGAGAAGGTCGCCCTCGAAGACGACTATTTCGTGACCCGTAAGCTGTATCCGAACGTCGATTTCTATTCTGGCATTGTCCAAAAGGCGCTCGGAATCCCGACCGATCTGTTCACCTGTATTTTTGCGTTGGCAAGAACCGTCGGCTGGATTGCGAACTGGAATGAAATGATCTCTGATCCCGATCAGAAAATCGGCCGTCCGCGACAGCTGTTCAAGGGCAATGTCCGGCGCCAGGTGCTTCCGATTGGCCAGCGATAAAAACTAAATGACGGGTGGGGTAGACAACATGTTCATGAAAGCATTTCAGGAAAATTCCTACCTTTTTGGGGGTAACGCCCCCTACGTTGAAGAGCTCTACGAGTCTTATCTCGACGACCCGACCTCGGTGCCCCCAGGTTGGCGGGCTTATTTTGATCAAATGCAATTGGTTCCCGCGACGGGGGCCAACCCCAGCGCGCGCGACGTGGCCCATGCACCTGTCGTGGAGTCGTTTGCGGAGCGTGCCCGCGAAGGAACCTTGCAGCCCCGCCAGATGGGTGGAGACGCGGCTACCGCTCGTCGCCAGGTGCATGTTCAGCAGTTGATTGCTGCCTATCGGACACTGGGTTCGCGCTGGGCCGATCTGGACCCTCTCAAGCGCCAGGAGCGGCCGCGCATCCCCGAACTTGAGACGAGTTTTTACGACTTTACAGAAGGTGACCACGCCAACGTGTATTCCGCTGCGAATACTTTTTTTGGCTTTGATAACGCGCCCTTACGTGACATCATGAATGCGCTACGTGAGACCTATTGCGGGTCGATCGGCGCCGAAATCATGCATCTCAACGACCAAACGCACCGCCGTTGGTTGCAAGAGCGCCTTGAGAGTTCTCGCGCTAAGCCACAATTTAGTGCCGAGAAGAGAACGCGGATTCTTGAGCGCCTGACCGCTGCGGAAGGCCTCGAGCGGTATCTGCACACAAAATATGTCGGCCAGAAGCGCTTTTCGCTTGAAGGCGGAGAAAGTTTTATTCCGGCCATGGATGAATTGGTCCAGCGGGCTGGCGAGCAGGGCGTTCAGGAAATTGTGATTGGCCTTGCCCACCGCGGACGGCTGAATGTGTTGGTGAACATCCTCGGCAAAATGCCCAAGGATTTGTTCTCGGAATTTGAAGGCAAGCATGCCGACGATCTGCCAAGCGGTGATGTCAAGTATCACCAGGGGTTCTCGAGCGATATTTCAACCCCTGGCGGGCCGGTTCACCTCTCGCTTTCCTTTAATCCCAGCCATCTCGAGATCGTGAATCCGGTGGTGGAAGGGTCGGTACGGGCGCGCCAGGATCGCCGGGGTGATACGCAGGGCAAACAGGCCCTCGCGATCCTGGTCCATGGCGATGCGGCATTTGCTGGTCAGGGTGTCGTGATGGAAACCCTTAACCTCGCCCAAACCCGATATTACGGAACGGGTGGAACGGTTCACGTCGTGATCAATAACCAGATCGGCTTCACGACCAGTGATCCGAGGGATTCGCGCTCGACCTTGTATTGCACCGACGTGGTCAAGATGATCGAAGCGCCGGTCTTGCACGTGAATGGAGATGACCCTGACGCAGTGGTTTTCGCGACCCAGATCGCCCTCGATTACCGGATGCAGTTCGGTAAAGACATCGTGGTTGACATTATCTGTTTCCGCAAACTCGGTCATAACGAGCAGGACACCCCGGCCGTCACCCAGCCGCTCATGTACAAGAAGATTGGTCAGCATCCGGGCACGCGAAAGCTCTACGCAGACAAGTTGCTTGCGCAAGGGGCAGTCAAGGCCGGTTTCGCGGATCAGATGGCCCTCGATCTTCGGGCCGCATTTGACCAGGGGCGCCATACCTTCGACCCGGTGTTGTCCAACTACAAGGGCAAATTTGGGGTCGACTGGGAGCCGTTCCTACATCGGCCATGGACAGACAAGGCGGATACGGCGATTCCGTTGGCGGAGATTCATCGGTTGGCCGACCGCATTACGTCGATTCCAGACAGTTTCAAGTTACACCCTCTGGTTGAAAAGGTCGTTGCCGATCGCCGAGCCATGGGTCGGGGCGATCAGCCTCTCGACTGGGGGATGGGCGAGCACTTGGCCTTCGCCTCACTCGTTGCGGGTGGATATGGCGTGCGCTTGTCGGGACAAGATTGTGGTCGGGGCACGTTCACGCACAGACACTCCGTTCTCCACGACCAGAATCGCGAGAAGTGGGATGCGGGCTCCTATATTCCGCTCCAGCACGTGACGCCGAAACAAGGCGTCTTTACGGTCATCGACTCGGTTTTATCCGAAGAAGCAGTCCTCGGTTTTGAATATGGGTATGCCTCGGCCGAGCCCAACACCTTGGTCATTTGGGAAGCACAGTTCGGCGATTTTGCGAATGGCGCCCAAGTCGTAATCGACCAGTTCATTGCGTCGGGCGAGACCAAATGGGGCCGAGCATGTGGGCTCGTACTGTTGCTCCCTCATGGATTCGAGGGACAAGGTCCCGAGCATTCCTCGGCCCGACTCGAGCGATTCTTGCAGCTTTGTGCCGAGAACAACATGCAGGTTTGCCAGCCATCGACGCCGGCCCAAATCTTCCATTTGCTACGGCGACAGATGATTCGCCCCTTGCGTAAACCCTTGGTGGTGATGACGCCCAAATCGCTGTTGCGCAACAAGGAAGCGGTTTCTTCGTTGTCTGAACTCGCACGCGGTGAGTTTCACACCATCATGACCGACTCGGCCCCAGGGCTTGATGCTTCGAAGGTTCGCAAGCTCGTCTTTTCGACCGGTAAGGCCTATTACGACTTGTTACTGGCCCGGCGTGAGCGCGAGTTGTCGGATGTGGCGCTCGTTCGGATCGAGCAGCTTTATCCGTTTCCGGAAGCCGCGCTTGCGAAAGAACTGCGCAAGTATCCGAATGCCACCAAAATTGTGTGGTGCCAGGACGAGCCCCAGAATCAGGGCAGTTGGACCTTTATCCAACCGTATTTGCAAGCGGCCTTATCGTCGGAGCAACACCTCAGTTACGCTGGACGTCCAGCTTCGGCATCGCCGGCGGTGGGTTATTACGACAAGCACTACGCGCAGCAATCCGCACTGCTGAACGCGGCATTGGGTGAGTCGAAGTCCAAATCGACAACCGGAAAATCCCGAGCGCAAAAGGCCAGTTAATGGTTAGTCAAAACCGACGGCTTTGGTGATTAATCCTCCCTGGAACAATGAAATAAAATGGCATTGATTGAAGTAATCGTCCCTCAGTTATCCGAATCCGTCGCCGAAGCGACTTTGCTGAACTGGCACAAGAAGGTCGGTGACGCAGTCGCCCGGGATGAAAATCTGATCGACATCGAGACCGACAAGGTCGTTCTCGAGTTGCCGGCGCCAGCCGCCGGGGTCCTGGTTGAACTGCTTAAAGGGGACGGTGGAACGGTGGTTGCCGGCGAACTAATCGCCCGTATCGACACCGAGGCCACTGCCACGACTGCGGCAGCTTCTTCCACTGTGGCGCCGGCCGCTTCTGTTCCCGCGCCGGTTCAGGCGCCTACGGGCGGCAAGCACGGCGACATTGCAATGCCCGCAGCGGCCAAATTGTTGGCAGAGAACGGGTTGACTGCCCAATCGGTTGTCGGATCTGGCCGGGATGGTCGGGTCACGAAGGGTGATGTGACCCAGGCGCTGAGCCAGCCGCCATCCCAGGCACAGAACAAGGCGCCAATCGCGTCGGCGTCCGCCGCAATTCCGACGGGCATTCCGGGTTCCAGCCTCCCCGAGGTGCGCGCCGCGCTTGATCCGTCCAAGATGCTCGAGGGGCGTCCGGAACAGCGCGTTCCGATGTCGCGACTACGCGCCAGAATCGCCGAGCGTCTGCTTCAGTCGCAGGCAACCAATGCGATTCTGACCACCTTCAATGAAGTCAACATGCAACCGGTGATGGATCTGCGCAAGAAATATCTTGAGCGATTCGAGAAGGAGCATGGGGTGCGGCTCGGGTTCATGAGCTTCTTCGTGAAAGCGGCCGTTGCCGCGCTGAAAAAGTACCCAGTGTTGAACGCTTCGGTCGACGGCAGTGACATTGTTTATCACGGCTATTTTGATATTGGGATCGCGGTAGGTTCGCCCCGCGGTTTGGTGGTGCCCATTATTCGCGGCGCAGACCAACTCAGTTTTGCGCAAATCGAGCGAACGATTTCTGAGTACGGCAAGAAAGCGGCAGAGGGGAAGCTTGGTATCGAAGAGATGACCGGCGGCACCTTCTCGATTAGCAATGGCGGCGTATTTGGTTCGATGTTGTCGACCCCGATCATCAATCCGCCGCAAGCAGCAATCCTCGGGGTGCATGCCACCAAGGATCGGGCGGTGGTCGAGAACGGCCAGGTTGTGGTTCGTCCGATTAATTACCTGGCGTTGTCGTATGACCACCGGATCATTGACGGCCGCGAAGCCGTGTTGGGTCTCGTGGCGATGAAGGAAGCGCTGGAAGATCCAGCCCGGTTGCTGCTCGATCTTTAATTAGGCGCTCGACCCGTCAAATTCGCACTGGAGTTCGCGCGATGTCGCAAAATTTTGATGTCCTGGTCATCGGGGCCGGGCCTGCGGGCTATATCGCCTCGATTCGGGCCGCGCAACTCGGATTCAAGGTTGCCTGCGTTGAGAAGTGGAGGGCCCCAAATGGAGAGCTTTCCCTCGGCGGAACGTGTTTGAACGTCGGATGTATCCCGTCCAAGGCGCTACTCGCTTCGAGTGAGACGTTTGAAGAGATTCAATCCCATGCCGGGGACCACGGCATCACAGTTAAAGAAGCCAAAATCGACATCGCGAAGATGATGGCCCGCAAGGACTCGGTGGTCAGCAAAATGACCAAGGGCATCGAGTTTTTGTTTCGCAAGAACAAGATCACCTGGCTCAAAGGCCACGCCCGTTTTGTCGCAGCAGAAGACGGCGCCTATCGGGTTGAGGTTTCGGGCGAAACGGGATCTGAATTAGTCGAAGCCCGTCACGTGATTATCGCGACTGGCTCAAAGGCCCGTCATCTGCCCGGGGTTGAGGTCGATCAGGTGTTGATCAGCGACAACGAGGGCGCATTGCAGTTTGATTCCGTCCCTAAAAAGCTCGGCGTTATCGGTGCGGGTGTGATTGGACTCGAGCTCGGTTCGGTTTGGCGTCGTCTGGGCTCAGAGGTGACGATTCTCGAGGGCGCCACCAGCTTTTTGGGCGCGTGCGACGAATCGGTTGCGAAGGAAGCGTTCAAGCTGTTTGGTCGTCAGGGCCTGAATTTTTCGCTTGGCGTTCAGATCGGCGAGGTGAAGACTGTCTCGAAGGGCCGCAAGACGAGCGTCGAGGTCCATTACACCGATGCACAAGGCGCCGCCCAGGTGTTGGATTGCGATCGTCTGATTGTTTCGGTCGGTCGGGTACCCAACACGGATGGGTTGGGCCTCGAGGCGATTGGGTTAGCCACAGACGAGCGGGGGCAGATCCCCGTTGATGAGCATTGTCAAACCCGATTGCCTGGGGTTTATGCCATCGGTGACGTTGTCCGCGGCCCGATGCTCGCGCACAAGGGTGAGGACGAGGGTGTACTGGTCGCCGAGCGGATTGCAGGCCAACAGCCGCATATCGATTACAACTGTATTCCCTGGGTGATTTACACCAGCCCAGAAATCGCTTGGGTTGGGCAGAATGAGCAGCAACTCAAGGCGGCCGGGCGTGAGTATCGGTCTGGCCAATTTCCGTTTATGGCAAATGGACGGGCACTTGGAATGAACAGTCCGGATGGATTCGTCAAAATACTCGCGGATGCCAAAACGGACGAAATCCTCGGCGTACACATTGTTTCGGCAGGGGCCTCCGATCTAATCGCCGAAGCGGCTGTTGCGATGGAGTTCAAGGCCAGCGCCGAGGATATTGCTCGTATTTGCCATCCACATCCGTCGTTATCCGAAGTGATGCGTGAAGCCGCCCTGGCAACAGACAAACGCGCGCTCAACATGTAACGCTTTGACCGTCACCAGTTTTTATCAAGAGCAACTTCGGGCCCACCACTACCAGGGGGACGCGGCGCAAGAGTTGGCGATCGTCCGATTACAGCAATTCGAAGACGAGTTAGTTGCCTTCAAAAGTGCGCGCGCCAATCGGTTCATGCGCTTGATTCACGCTCCCAAGGTGCCTCGCGGTGTCTGGATGTGGGGGGGCGTTGGGCGAGGCAAGAGCTTCTTGATGGACTGCTTTTACGGGTCGGTGCCGTTTCGGCGCAAGACTCGAGTTCATTTCCACGAATTCATGCGTTCGGTGCATGCGGAACTGGATCTGTTAAAGGGCAGCGCAGACCCACTCGATGCGGTGGGCGCTTCAATCGCCAAGCGCTATCGGTTGATTTGTTTCGATGAATTTCACGTGTCCGACATTGCGGACGCCATGATCCTTGAACGCCTATTGCGCGCGTTGTTTCGACATGGGGTCACGTTTGTCATGACTTCCAATTACGAACCAGCGGCTTTGTATCCAGACGGACTCCATCGAGACCGAATCTTGCCCGCGATCGAGTTGCTGCAAGCGCATCTGGATGTGATCGGTGTCGATGCGGGGACCGACTATCGTCGCCGCGCGCTCGAGAAACTTGATGTGTATCAGGTGGTGCCGGACCCGATCGATTCGATCCGTCGGATGAGTCTCCTCTTCGATCAATTGTTGAGTGACAGGGAGAATGCTCAGGAGAGTCTTTTGGGTGCCTCCCCAGTGGACGAGTCGACGTCGCTTGAAGTCGGCCATCGGCTCTTGGCGGCGCGGCGACGCGTGAACGGGATCGTATGGTTTGACTTTAGCGAACTTTGCGGGTCGCCGCGTTCGCAGAATGACTACCTCGAACTCGCCGATCGCTTTCACACCCTCCTGCTCTCGAATGTCCCCGAGATGGGCCCAGCGCAGCATTCAGAGGCTCGCCGTTTTACCTGGTTGGTGGATGTTTTATATGACTTGCGGGTGAAGTTGATGATTTCGGCGGCTGTGGCGCCTGAAAGCCTCTATTCAAAGGGACGCATGGCCCATGAGTTTGCTCGTACGCTTAGCCGTCTGATTGAAATGCAGAGCCGCGAGTATGTCGATGCACCTCGTCGCGTGAGTTCCGACTGGTCGTCCGACTTGGCGGTCCGTGGCGAAGCAGGTCATTAATTCCTCATCGATGTCGATCGAGCATTGCGGGGGCCGTTCGGCTCACACTATGATGTTCGGATGCCGAATCGAGCTGAACCATCTCATTCCCGAATTGCGGAGCTCATGCTCGAACACCGCGATCTGGATCTTGTCATCGAATCGCTGAGCGACCAGCCTGTGCGAGATGAGGTGCAGCTGCGCCGTCTCAAGAAACGTAAGCTGCAGATCAAGGACACCATTTCTCTCCTTCAGATTCAATTGACGCCGGATATTCCTGCGTGAGTCGTGCGACCCCGGAAGAACGCGTTGCGCCCGATGCGCTGGGCCATCGTGTCGAAAAGGCGCTTGGAGCGCGTGGTGCGCTCGCCGCGGGATCGGCCTGGACCGACCGGCCCGACCAGCGCGCGATGGCGGCCGAGATCGCACGGGCAATTTCGGAGCCATCGACCCTGGTCGCCGAGGCCGGCACGGGTATCGGGAAGACATTCGCTTACCTGGTTCCAGCCCTTCTTGCTGGCGGCAAGGTCATTATTTCGACAGGTACCAAGACGCTGCAGGACCAGTTGTTTGCCCGTGATTTGCCGCGGGTGATCGCCGCGCTTGGTGTCGATGTCCGGACAGCTTTGCTCAAGGGGCGGGCCAATTATGTATGTCGACATCATCTGAAGCGAAACCTGGAGGACGGACGATTCACCCGGGCGATTGATATCAGCCGGTTGCGCCAGATCGATCGATTCTCGAGGCTCTCTTCGACAGGGGACCGTTCGGATTGTTCGCAGGTGAGTGACGACGATCCGGCCTGGGTGTTGGCGACGTCAACGCGCGAAAACTGCCTCGGCCAGGATTGCGCTGACTGGAATCAGTGCTTCGTGGTTCAGGCCCGACGAACGGCTCAGTCAGCCGATGTGGTGGTTATTAATCATCATTTATTCAGTGCCGATCTGGCCTTGCGCGACACCGGTATCGCCGAACTGTTACCCAGTGCTCAAACACTAATTTTTGACGAGGCGCATCAGTTGCCGGACACCCTGGTGACTTTTTTGGGCGAAGCGAGTGGTAGCCGGGCGCTCATGGATCTTGGACGGGACGCCCTCCAGGTCGCGCTCGAGGAGGCTCCCGATCAGGCCAGATGGCATGAGCTGGGTGCAACCCTCGATCAGTTTGTGCGTCAAGCCCGGGCGCAATGGCCGCTTGCGAGTCCTCGTGCGCCGGCCCATACCTTGTTGGCACACGCAGAGTTCGCCGCGACCTTGAGGTCAGTAACGCAAGCCTTAGAGGCGTTGACAGGAGCTCTGGAGGCGGCTGTTGAGCGTGGCCCCGGGATGGCGCGGATGGCCGAGCGTGCCCGAACGGTTTGTTCCCGTTGGTCGGGCTGGTTTAGTGACGACGCGGTCGATGGGACCAAGGAGGCAGAGCCCTCGGTTGCGTGGGCCGAGGTTCATCTCGCGTCCCTGACGTTGCACAAGACCCCGCTGTCGGTCGCAGAGCCATTTACCCGGTATCGGGATGGGACTGCGCGCGCCTGGATTTTTGTGTCGGCAACCCTCGCCGTTGGGGACGACTTTAGTCATTTCGTCCAGATACTTGGGCTTTCGGAATCTCGCCAGGTGCGTTTCCAGAGCCCCTTCGACTATGCCTCACAAGGTCTGTTGTATGTGCCCAGGGGATTGCCAGAGCCCTCGGACCCGGCTTTTTCAAGGGCTTGGATTGATGACTGCTGGCCCCTGATTGAGATCAATGTCGGGCGCTGTTTTGTGCTGTGTACAACCCTGCGGGCGGTTCGGCAGGTCGCTGATCGATTGCGCGAACTGCTCGAACCCCCATTGACCTTGCTGGTTCAGGGCGAGGGTAGCCGTACCGAACTGCTTGCGCGTTACCGGGCAGCGCCTGCGCCGATCCTGGTTGGTGCAGCGAGTTTCTGGGAAGGCGTCGATGTGGTGGGCGACGCGTTGTCCCTGTTGCTCATCGATAAACTGCCTTTTGCGCCACCCGATGATCCAGTCCTCGAGGCGCAATCAGAGGCGCTGCGTCGTCGTGGCGGTGATCCGTTTCGTACGATCCAATTACCAGCCGCCAGTCTCGCACTCAAGCAAGGCGCGGGGCGACTGATTCGAAGCGAGCAGGACCGTGGAGTTCTGGTCATTGGAGATGCACGACTGATCAACAAGGGCTATGGCCGAACTTTGATGGCCAGCCTGCCGCCTTTTTCAGTGACCCGAGAACGTCAGCGTGCCGAAGGCTTCCTGACGACCGCGATCGATACAAAGGCGCAGTTGGGATCCTGAGCCTAAGGCTTGGAGCCACCCCAGGGGGTCCAGAGTATCCCCAGGGCCCCCAAGTTCCATTTCGTCGCGACTTCGTCCTTCATCACGGTTTCAACTTTTCGACTGCCAGGGAAGTTTTGGTTCAGGATTCGCTTCGAGTCGTCCCGCAGGTCGGTGAGGCCCAATCGATCGTACGACAAGACCATCATCGCGAGTGCATCCTCGACCGATTGCGCTTGGGGGTATTGCCGAACGACGGCCTGGGCCCGATTGGCTGCCGCGAGGAAGGCGCCGCGTCGCAAATAGTGGCGCGCGATATGGATGTCGCCGGCGGCCATCTGGTTGACCAACCACGACAGTCGAAGGCGTGAATCTGCGGCGTAGCGGCTATTTGGAAATCGATCGATCAGCTGTCGCAACGCATCAAACGAGTCGCGGAATGCCTGCTGATCGCGTTCGGATAGATCCTGCCCACCTAAGCTCGTAAAGAGTCCCTGGTTTTCGTTGAAATTAACCAGACCCTTCAGATACAGCGCATAGTCGGTTGCTGTGTGGTCAGGGTAGAGGCGCAAGAATCGATCAAGTGCCGCCAGGGCAAGGCTCGGATCGTTATCACGATAATGAGCGTAAGCGGTGTCGAGTTGCGCCTGTTGAGAATGTCGGCTGAACGGATAGCGGGATTCAAGCTTCTCGTAGAGCTTAACTGCTGCAACGTTGTTGCCCGAATCCAATTCGGACCGTGCCTCGGCATATAATTTTTCAACTGCCCAGTCTGCCGTCGGATCTTTGCTCGGGTTGAAAGAACCGCAGCCATTCAGGGCGAAAACGCAGAAGGCTGCCACCAAGAGCGCGACGCCAGGCAAGCGCAATGAGGGGCTACGAGCCGCTTGATTCATGATGATTGGTCGATCCAACGAGAGCGCGTCAAGGCCGCAGGGCGGCGATTCCGCTGCGGAGTTCCCTGATTATATCCACCCCCCGGGCGAGGGCGGGGAGACCTCCGAGGTCCGTCTTGCGGTTGAGCGCCATGAGGGTGGTCTCCGACTGGATCGATTCGTAGCGATGCGCTTACCCGATGTCTCCCGTTCAAGAATTCAGCAGTGGATTGCCTTAGGTGCGGTTGAAGTGGAGGGCGCTGGTCGATCGGCAAAACACCGTTTGATTGGTTATGAATCGGTTACCGTAGTGCCCCAGCCACGCGCGGCCGAATCCGCATTCGCGCCAGACCCTGTGCCCTTGTCCGTTGTGCACTCGGACGAGCACTTGCTGGTGATCGATAAGCCTTCGGGTTTGGTGACGCACCCGGCCGCGGGGCATTGGCGAGGAACCCTAATGAACGGTGTCTTGCACCATTGGCCGGATCAGGCCGCTTTGCCGCGAGCCGGCATCGTGCATCGCCTGGACAAAGACACCAGTGGTCTGTTGGTGGTCGGTCGCTCGGAAATGGCCATCGTCCGCCTCGTAGCCCAGTTGGCCGATCGGTCAATGTCACGGCGATATCTGGCCCTCGTTGATGGCGAAACGCCAGAAAGTGGAACGATCGACGCGCCGATCGGAAGGGACCCGCAATCGCCGATCCGCATGGCCGTCGTCGACGCCCACAAGGGGCGCAATGCGGTGACCCACTTTAAGACGATACGGCGCGGTCGTTTAGGTAACGGCAAACCGGTCTCGCTGGTGCTCTGTCAACTGCAGACTGGTCGCACGCATCAAATTCGAGTGCATCTGCGGCACCTTGGTTTCCCACTGATCGGCGACGCGGTTTACGGAAGAGGCGTCGGAGGCAGCAGCAGGCAGGCACTCCATGCCTGGCGTCTGGGTCTCATGCATCCAGCCGATGGGCGCCCGGTGTCATGGGCAGCGCCGATTCCTAATGATTTGTTGCAGTTGCTGGAGCAATGCCAGATCGACGCAAGTTCGATCTCTGAGCCCTCAGAATGACCCGCCTTCAACCACCACATTCACTTGGCCAAGGCGTATCGGCATTTTTTACGACTCGCGCCGACGGCAACCTGGCGACCCATGTCGGCGACGATCCCTTGTTGGTGGCGCAAAACCGTTCACGATTAAGAACCGTTCTCCCGGCTGAACCCATCTGGTTATCGCAGGTTCATGGAAATGCGGTGCATGAGGTGACGCAACGCGAGGAGTTGTCTGCGCCGATTCTGGCCGACGCCTCTGTGACAACCTTACCCTCGGTCGTACTCGCGATTTTGACGGCTGATTGCCTTCCGGTCCTGATTGCTGATTTTGAAGGTCGTGTTGTCGGGGCCGCACATGCGGGTTGGCGAGGGCTTGCCGATGGCGTTTTAGAGGCGACCGTGAGAACAATGCGGTCGCATGTTGCCGATACCCAACTGCGGGCCTGGATCGGTCCCGCAATTCATCAGGCGCGCTATGAGGTCGGTGAAGAAGTGCGGGTCGCAATGCTGCGTGATTGCCACGATGGTGGTGAAGTTGGCGCTTGCGACGATGGCGAATTTCGTCCCGCCGCCGAGGGCCTGTTCATTCCGTCGACTGCGCAGGGTAAATGGCTGTTTGATTTGCCGGGTATGGCAACACTGCGATTGCAACAGCTTGGGGTGACCGTGATGCCTTGGGCCACCCCTTGCACTACTTCCAACCCGGAGCAGTTCTGGTCGTATCGTCGAGATCGTTCGAGAGGCCGCACTGCCGGTTGTATCTGGATTGATCCGACTTTGAATCTCATTTGACGCTTGCGTCCCTCGGCTTTCACAATGCGATCAATTTTTGAATGAATCAGTAGGGGTTGAACATGCCACGCGCCAAGCGTAAGGAAAATCTCGAGACGGCGGCGGCGCCCTCACCATTGGCCGGCTCTCCACCGCAACTGGAGCCCTCCGCGCCGGCGGAATTGGCACCTCAGGAGGCGCCGTTTGATCCAACCTTTGGATTCGGCACCATCATGCCGATGGCGATGGCGCAAATGAGTGAGGCGATGTCCCGGTTCCCAGGGATGGACTGGATCAGTCGATTGCAGGGTAAGCCGCCGGCCGCCTTGCGGATTGATCAGAACCGGCTTATGGGGCTGCAGGCGGAGTACACCCAACGCACACAGCAGTTATTGAAGCTGGCTGCGACTGGTGATGCGCCCGAATTGAAAGATCGTCGCTTTAGTGATGATTCGTGGCGAGATCAGAATCAACCCTGGGGCTGGGCCGCCGCGCTCTACCTCGTCAACTCGGAGTTTTTGCGCCGCACTGCCGAGCTTCTCGAGGGCGACCCGAAGACGGTAGAGCGGGTGTGCTTCGCGGTCGGACAGTGGTGCGACGCCTTGGCACCGTCGAACTTTTTGGCGACCAATCCCGAGGCACAGCGGCGAATCGTGGAGAGCAAGGGCGAGAGCCTTCGACACGGAATTGACAATCTGTTGAGTGATCTTCAGAAGGGGCGCATCTCGATGACCGACGAAGAGGCGTTCGAGGTTGGACGCAACGTCGCTACGTCACCCGGTGCTGTGGTCTTTCAGAATGAATTGTTTCAACTGATTCAGTACGGTGCAAGCACCGACAAGGTGGGCAGTCAGCCTCTGCTGATGGTTCCGCCGTGCATCAACAAATACTATGTGCTCGATCTGCAGCCCGAGAATTCCCTTGTCGGCTTTGCGGTCTCCCGCGGGCATACGGTCTTCATGGTCTCGTGGTGTAACCCGGGGCCGGAACTGGCCAATTTGACCTGGGACGACTATGTGGGTCGAGGCGTTCTTGAAGCGATTCGGGTCGTCCGTGAAATCAGCGGTTCGGAGCAGATCAACGCGCTCGGATTTTGTGTGGGCGGAACCCTGTTGGCGAGCGCCTTGGCGGTTCTTGAAGGACGCAATGAGCGCCCAGTGGCGTCGATGACCCTGATGAGCACCTTCCTTGATTTTGGCGATCCCGGCGCGCTCGGGCTCTTTATTGACGAGACGGTGGTTGGGTTGCGCGAGCAACAGCTCGGTCAGGGCGGCTTGATGACAGGGCGGGACCTTTCCACGACCTTCTCTTTTTTGCGGCCCAACGATCTGGTCTGGAACTACGTCGTCGGTAACTATCTGAAGGGCGAAGAGCCGCCGGCATTTGACCTGCTCTACTGGAATGGGGACACGACCAATCTGCCCGGTCCGATGTACGTGTACTACTTGCGCCACATGTACCTGCGCAACGAACTCTGCAAGCCTGGCGTCCTTGAGTTCCTCGGTCAATCGATCGATCTCGGGTCCTTGTCAATGCCGGCCTATGTCTTCGCGGCCAAAGAAGACCATATTGTTCCCTGGAATTCTGCGTACGGCAGCACGCAAGTTTTGGGTGGTCCAATTCGTTTTGTTCTTGGCGCAAGCGGTCATATCGCTGGTGCGATTAATCCTGCCTCCAAGAACAAACGGAGCTATTGGACTTCTGAAGTCGAGAGTGCGGCTGCGGATGATTTCCCGATCGAGGCGGCGCAGTGGCTGCGTGGAGCCGATGAACATGCCGGGAGTTGGTGGAATGACTGGGCGGCTTGGCTCGACGATCATCGGGGGCCACTGCGTGCGGCGCGCAAACTTGGCACTACAGCCTTCCCCGTGATTGAAGCCGCGCCGGGCACCTATGTTCGTAAGAAAGCAGTGGCATGATCGGGATCAGGAACCAAATTTTTTCAACTGGAGACTTCATCAAATGACCATGCATCAAGCCGTAATCGTCTCGGCAGTTAGAACGGCAATCGGTAAGTTTGGCGGCTCGCTCGCGTCAATGTCTGCCCCCGATCTCGGCGCTATCGTGATTCGGGCCGCACTCGAGCGGGCAAATATCGAGGCTGCTCAGGTCGATGAGGTGATTTTTGGTCAGGTGTTAACAGCCGGGAGCGGACAAAACCCCGCGCGCCAAGCCGCATTGAAAGCTGGTCTGCCGCATAGCGTTCCCGCGATGACGATTAACAAAGTCTGCGGCAGCGGGTTGAAGACCGTGATGCTGGCCGCACAAGCCGTGATGACAGGCGCGGCCGGGATCGTGGTTGCGGGTGGTCAGGAAAACATGAGTGCCAGCCCACACGTGCTTCTTGGGTCTCGCGATGGTCATCGAATGGGCGACGCCAAATTGGTCGACACCATGATTAGCGATGGATTGTGGGATGCGTTTAATCAGTACCACATGGGGATCACGGCCGAGAATGTGGCCCAGGCTCACGGCATTGATCGCGAGCGGCAGGATGCGTTTGCCGCTGACTCACAGCGTAAGGCCGAGGCCGCCCAACTCGCCGGCAGGTTCGTGGACGAGATTGTTCCGGTCCCTGTGCCTCAGCGAAAGGGGGCGCCTGTTGACTTCAAGGCGGACGAATTCATCAAGGCCGGCACCACGGCCGAGTCCATCAGCGGTCTAA
Source organism: Betaproteobacteria bacterium (assembly GCA_009925965.1). Taxonomy (GTDB): domain Bacteria; phylum Pseudomonadota; class Gammaproteobacteria; order Burkholderiales; family Burkholderiaceae_E; genus RFPW01. Next base: position 4,260 of record RFPW01000002.1, on the reverse strand, counting down.
AACCCGCTTTCAAAAAAGATGGGACAGTCACCGCAGCCAATGCTTCGGGGATTAATGACGGAGCAGCCGCGTTGGTGGTGATGTCTGCCGAACGAGCGCGAGCGCTGGGTCTGCGTCCATTGGCGAGCATCCAGGCCTTTGCGTCGGCCGGTGTCGATCCGGCCATGATGGGGATTGGACCGGTACCCGCTAGCCGTCGGTGTCTGGAGCGGGCAGGGTGGTCGGCTCAGGATGTCGATCTGTTGGAGATCAACGAGGCGTTCGCCGCTCAGGCCTGTGCCGTGAATGCCGAAATGGGTTGGGATGTCTCCCGGGTGAATGTCAATGGCGGGGCGATTGCGCTTGGCCATCCCATCGGCGCGTCCGGGGCGCGTATTCTGGTCACGTTGCTGCATGAAATGCAGCGCCGGGATGCCCACCGTGGACTGGCTTCCTTGTGTATCGGCGGGGGCATGGGTGTCGCTCTGGCCGTTCATCGGGGCTAATCAGCGCGAATCAACCGTAATCGTCCGAGAATACTCATTAACAAGGGGCCCTTCGGGGCTCGACAATCAGGAGACAGACCATGAGCGACCAGAAATTAGCCTACGTCACGGGCGGAATGGGCGGTATTGGAACCGCAATTTGCCGGCGACTCCACGACGCAGGGTTTAACGTCGTCGCCGGCTGTGGTCCGTCCCGCGACCATGCCAAGTGGATTGAGGAGCAGGCCGCCGACGGCTATACCTTTCATACCTCGGTGGGTAACGTAGGCGATTGGGATTCCTGCAAGGCCGCATTCGACCAGGTGCGCGAACAGTTCGGCAATCCCGACGTTCTAGTGAACAACGCGGGTATCACCCGCGACGGAGTCTTTCGCAGGATGTCTGCGGACGACTGGCGTGCCGTGATCGATACGAATCTGAACTCCCTGTTTTACGTGACCAAGCAAGTGATTGAGGGCATGGTCGAAAAAGGCTGGGGGCGAGTGATCAACATCTCGTCGATCAACGGCCAGCGAGGACAGTTTGGCCAGGTCAATTACTCGGCGGCTAAAGCTGGTATTTACGGATTCACGATGGCGCTCGCTCAAGAAGTGGCTTCCAAAGGCGTCACCGTGAACGTCGTGTCACCAGGTTATATCGCGACGGATATGGTGAGGGCGATGAAGCCTGAGGCCCTTGAGAAAATCACTGCGATGATTCCTGTGCGCCGACTCGGCACCCCCGAGGAAATCGGCTCAATGGTGGTTTGGCTTGCATCGGAAGATGCCGGGTTTGCCACGGGTGCTGATTTCTCGGTCAATGGCGGCTTACACATGGGCTAAAGGCCCCACGCCGCGATCGAACGCATGGGATAATCGGTGGATTGTTCCGAGGAGCCGTATCCCGTGCGTCTTATTAAGAAATACCCCAACCGCCGTCTTTACGACACCCAGACCAGCGTTTACATCACGCTGGTCGATGTCAAGGAGATGGTGTTGGCTCAGGACGAATTCCAGGTCGTCGATGCGAAGACGGGCGACGACCTCACGCGTAGCATTTTGCTCCAGATCATTCTCGAAGAAGAAGCCAGCGGGCAGCCGTTGTTCTCCTCTTCCATGCTTTCGCAAATGATCCGCTTCTATGGCAACACGATGCAATCGATGATGGGTTCTTATCTCGAGAAGAACGTCCAGACGTTTGTCGAGATTCAGGCGAGAATCCAGGAGCAATCTCGCCAACTATATGATTCGAAAGGTTTGCCAAGTGCTGAGCTCTGGACGCAGTTCATGAGCCTTCAGGCGCCAATGGTTCAGTCCATGATGTCGAATTACGTGGATCAGTCCAAAAATCTATTTGTGCAGATGCAAGACCAGATGCAGCAAAACGCGCGCTCGATGTTCACTGGCTTTCAATTTCCCGTCCCCCCGGGTGGTGCAGGCGGTGCGGGCGGTACGGGCGGTGGCGAGTCCAAGTAACTTGATGACGAATGTGCCGCGGGTTGGATTTGTTTCTCTTGGGTGTCCCAAAGCGCTTGTCGACAGTGAACTCATCCTGACGCAATTGCGTTCGGACGGTTACGAGATTGCGCCAAACTACCGGGATTCCGATCTGGTGGTCGTGAACACCTGCGGTTTTATCGATGACGCTGTGCGCGAAAGCCTCGATGCCATCGGTGAAGCACTTGCCGAAAATGGTCGAGTGATTGTGACGGGATGTCTTGGCGCGAAGACCGCTGAGGACGGCGCAAACTGGGTCGCGCAGATTCATCCCAAGGTCCTGGCCGTGACCGGCCCCCATGCGACGGAGGCCGTGATCTCCCAGATCCACCGCCACCTTCCGCAGCCAGAACTCGAACGCTCCATTCAAAAGCGCCATTCGACGCCCAGGCCTTCGGACCAATCCATTATTGAGTTTGATCCAGGGGTCAAACTCACGCCTCCTCATTATGCGTATCTGAAGATCAGCGAGGGATGCAATCACCGTTGCACCTTTTGCATCATCCCTTCGATGCGCGGCGAACTCGTCAGTCGACCAATCAGCGAGGTAGTTCGCGAAGCTGAAGCACTCTTCAAACGGGGTGTTCGTGAACTCTTGGTCATCTCTCAAGACACCTCAGCCTACGGCGTCGATCTAAATTACAGAACTGAATTTTTGAACGGTAGACCAGCCCGAACCCGGTTCGCGGATCTAGCCGAAGCGCTCGGGCGGGTTGCCTCCGACTATGGCGGCTGGGTCCGGTTCCATTATGTGTATCCCTACCCTCATGTGGACGAGGTGGTTGGGATCATGGCGGATAGTCGGTACTCGAACGTTCTTGTCCCCTATCTCGATGTCCCTTTTCAACATGCCCACCCGGATGTGCTTCGGCGAATGAAGCGCCCCGCAAATGGCGAACGAAACCTTGAGCGTATTCAGGCCTGGCGCGCATTGCTGCCAAATCTCACAGTCCGCAGCACGTTTATCGCGGGTTTTCCGGGTGAGACGGAGTCCGAGTTTCAGGCGGCACTTGATTTTCTATCCGCTGCCGAACTCGATCGCGTGGGCTGTTTTGCGTACTCACCCGTCGAAGGCGCTACTGCAAATACCCTACCGGGTGCCGTTCCCAGGGAATTACGAGAGGAGCGGCGCGATCGGTTGATGGCCCATCAGGCCGATATCTCATCGCAGCGGTTAGCTCGGCGAGTGGGGGCGAAAGAACGTGTACTGATCGACGAACTCGTGTGGCTTGTAGGGGATGACGATCCCGACGACGATCCGGGTGAACCCACGGCGATCGCCCGCTCAACCGCAGATGCCCCCGAAATTGACGGGGTCGTTCGGGTCACCCTCAGTGCGAATCAAATGCGCGAACTGCGGGTTGGCCAGTTCATTGATGTCACCATTCTTGCGGCTGATGAGCACGATCTTGAGGCGCGTCTGACGTGACCCGGTTGGTTCGATCGTTTTTGATCGTTCTAATGTGGATGGTGATAAGCGCAACGCAAGCAAAGGCGCAGGCGCAGGGCCAGGCGCAGCAAAGCCCCGCACCATCCGCATCGTCGTTCTATTTTGTCGCGCTTGGCGATATGCCGTATGGGCCCGCGATGCTGTCGCATCCGCCCTATGAGCGCCTGATCGCGCAGATCAATCGCCTTGACCCAGTTTTCAGCGTACACATCGGCGACTTCAAGTCGGGCAGTTCTATTTGTTCGGATGAAGCCTTTGTCGAGCAACTCGGTTTCTTCAATCGATTCGAGCGCCCGTTGATTTACACGCCGGGCGATAACGAATGGACTGATTGTCACCGGGCACTTGCCGGTCGATTCGATCCTCGCGAGCGCCTTATCCGTCTGCGCCAATTGTTCTTTACCGAACCCCGATCTTTGGGGCGTCAGCGGATGGAATTGGAGCGCCAGTCAGAGGTCGATGCCCGGTTCCAAACGTATGTTGAAAACGCACGATTCTCCGTCCAGGGCGTACAGTTCCTAACCGCCCATATCGTGGGCTCGAACAACGGATTCGACCCTAGGGAGCCGGCGGCAGTTGAAGAATTCAGGTCGAGGGAGTCCGCGGTGGTGAGCTGGCTCGAACAAGGTTTTGCAAAGGCAACTCGAGAGCAGGCCCCGGCAATCGTGGTGATGTTCCATGCCGACGTGTTGGATGAAAACGCAGGCCGCCCGAGCGTCGCAGAAACCGGCGGCTTTGCGCGAGTCATTGGTCGTACGCTGCTGCCGCTGGCCAAGCAATTTGAGCGCCCCGTCCTTGTGATTCACGGCGATTCACATCAATTCCGGGTCGACAATCCTTTTCGGGATTC
>RFPW01000001.1 GCA_009925965.1 Betaproteobacteria bacterium | reverse complement strand
TCGCCCGAGCGTGACGAACAGTCCGCCGAAGTGGATCGGGTATTGGCCGAGATCGGTGCCGCGGAGGTGCCGTTGCTCGTCATTTGCAACAAGATCGATGAGACTCATACGGCGCCGGGCGTTGAGCGGGACGACCGTGGTACGATCCGTCGCGTTTTTGTCAGTGCCCGTACGGGTTCGGGCCTGGATGGTTTGCGGGTTGCATTGGCCGAATTGAGCCGTGGCCAGCTGTCCGGCGCCGACTTCGACGGCGACCTTCAAGACCCCAAAGAACCGATCCTGATCCCAGGGCTTGGCAACAAACCTGCCTCGTTGGATCCTCCCGACTGGACAACGGCCCTATGAGCCTGAATGACCCGAATTGGGGCCGCAATGCCGGCCAAAAATCTGACAGTGATCAAGGTTCACGTCGGCCGAAGAATGACGGCCCACCCGACCTCGACGAACTCTGGCGCGATTTCAATCGGCGTCTTTCGTCGCTTTTTGGCGGCGGCGGAGACTCCGGCAACAGCGGTGGCAACCGACCTGGGACACCGTTTGGCAACCCTTTTGGGTCGAACCTGAATGTCGGCATCGGCCTCGGCGTTCTCCTGGGCGCGTCGGTTTTGTTGTGGCTCGGTAGCGGGTTCTACATCGTCCAGGAGGGGCAAGCCGCGGTTGTCATGCGTTTTGGTGAGTTCCGTGAACTCAACAGCCGGGCCGGTTTCACGTGGCGCTTTCCATCGCCGGTCGAGACGCACGAGCTGGTCAACGTGCAGCAACTGCGTCAGCTCGAAGTTGGTTACCGCAGCAACGTCAAGAACAAGGTGCTTAAAGAGTCGCTGATCCTGACCGGTGATCAGAGCATCGTTGACATGCAATACGCAGTGCAATACCGAATCGTCGATCCTAAAGCCTGGCTGTTTAACAACAACCCCGGTCCTCAGCCCGAGGAACTCATCCGGCAGAGCGCCGAGACTGCGATGCGCGAAACAGTCGGTCGCCGTCAGATCGACCAGGTGCTCTACGAAGAAAAGGAGCAGGTTGCCAAGATCGCCCAGAAGCTGATGCAGGACGTCCTGGATCTTTACAAGGCGGGCGTGTCGGTCGTGGACGTGACGGTCCAGCAGGTTCAACCCCCAGAGCAGGTACAGACCGCATTTGAAGACGCAAACAAGGCCGCGCAAGATCGCGAGCGCCTCATCAACGAAGGCCGTGCTTACGCGAATGACGTAATCCCGAAGGCCCGAGGCACTGCAGCGCGCCTTTTGCAGGAAGCGGATGGACACAAGCAGCGTGTTATTGCCGTGGCAACCGGTGACGCGAGCCGGTTTGAGTCTGTGCTCAAAGAGTATGCAAAGGCGCCGCAGGTCACGCGTGATCGTCTCTACCTTGACACCATGCAGCAAGTATTCCAGAACACCAGCAAGGTGTATGTGGACTCCCGCAGTGCTAACAATCTCCTCTATCTCCCGCTCGACAAGCTGATTCAGCAGGTCGGCGCAGGGTCTGGGTCGGGGCCTTCCTCGTCGGCTAGCGGCAATGGGACTTTCCCACCTGCAGCTTCTAGTGGCGGCACACCCGCTGCGCCAGCGGGCACCCCGGCATCCAACGAGACCGAATCACGACCCAGAGTCGATCCGCGCGAAAATCTGCGTAACCGCGAGCGACCGTAATCGGCTGGAGCACTGACATGCAGCGAATTTTGTTTGGAGCCTTGGCCGTTCTGACCCTGTTTGTGGTGGGTAGCGCCAGCTTGTTTATGGTTGACCAGCGCGAGTACGCGGTGGTTCGTCAAATCGGAGAAATCCGTCGCGTGATTGATCAACCGGGCCTCTATGTGAAGGTCCCTCTGATCCAGAGCATCACGTATTTTGACAAGCGCATTCTCACGATCGACACGGCCGACGTCGATCGGTTTATCACGAGTGAAAAACTGAACGTCCAGGTGGATTCCTTTGTCAAATGGCGGATTGCCGATCCAAAAAAATTCGTGGTTTCGGTGGGTGGTAGCGAACTGATCGGCGCTGACCGGATCTCGCGCAGTGTTCGCGACGCCATGAACAATGAGATCGCTAAACGCACTGTTTCCGACATGATTTCGGGTGAACGCGAGCTCATGATGGCGAGCGTTCGAAGCAAGGTGGCCGAAGATGCCAAACAGATCGGCGCCGAGATCATTGACGTGCGGATGAAGCGGGTCGATTTTGCACCCGAAGTCAGCGAGCGCGTTTTCGACCGTATGCAGGCGGAACGGAAGCGGGTCGCAAACGAACGTCGGGCGACGGGGTCAGCAGAAAGCGAAAAAATCCGCGCCGACGCCGATCGCCAGCGTGAGGTGATTCTCGCCGAGGCCTATCGCGACGCGCAGGCAACCAAAGGGGAGGGTGACGGAACGGCGTCGGCGATCTATGCCAAGTCCTTTGGTCAGGACCCTCAGTTCGCACAGTTTTATCGATCACTTGAAGCTTACAGAGCTTCCTTCCGCAACCGATCCGACGTCATGGTGCTCGATCCTTCGTCCGATTTTTTCCGTTACTTCCGCTCCAGTGGCGGCCGAGCGAACGCCGCAGAGCCAGCCAGTGCGGGGTCGGCGGCACGTCGCTGATGTCGATTTTGGCGATTGCCGGGATGGTTTTGTTGCTTGAAGGTGCGTTGCCCTTTTTAGCACCGAAGATGTGGCGCGAAACCATGCTACGAATCGCCCAGATGCAGGATGGGCAGATTCGATTTATCGGGCTCGGTGGTATTGTCGTAGGAGGACTGCTCGTCGCGTTTGGCTGAGCAATCCATTCCTGTGATGTTTCTATAATGCGCTGGCTGTTGCCTGAAGCCTTCTCCGATGTGCTGCCGACCGAAGCGCGCCAGCTAGAAGAGTTGCGTCGTCATTTGCTTGATCTGGCTCGGTCCTATGGTTACGAGCTGGTTCAGCCTCCTTTGGTCGAGCATCTGGATTCGCTCGCGATTGGACGCGGTAGTGACCTCGACCTGCGCACGTTCAAACTCGTCGACCAACTCTCCGGGCGGACATTGGGCCTGCGCCCCGATATGACGCCTCAGGTCGCTCGCATCGATGCGCAGCGCCTTGACCGGCAGGGAGTAGTCCGTCTGGCCTATTGTGGGAGTGTCCTGCACGCCCGTCCGGGCAATCTTGGTTCGACGCGTGAACCAATCCAGGTCGGTGCCGAAATTTACGGACACGAAGGACTTGAGGCCGACCTTGAAGTGATTGACCTCATGCTCGCCTCACTGCGCCGGGGCGGCGTGCAGACGGTCAGAGTCGATCTGTGTCACCTTGGGCTGGTTCGGGCCATGCTCGCTCTGGACGCCCGACTCGACGAAGAAGTCCTGTTCCCGTTCTTCCAGCGTAAAGATTTGCCCGGCTTGTCGGCTGTCCTAAGCCAATTGCCTGGACTGGCACTGGAGGTACATTCCGCGCTGCTTGCCCTGCCAACGCTCTATGGCTCGGATCCTGCAGATGTGCTGTCACGTGCACGCGCTTTGTTACCCAAGGTGGCCGCTGTTCAGCAGGCTCTGGATGAACTCGAGCGTCTGGTTCAGTCCCCTTTGCTGGCCCGCAGTGTCGGGGCATCCCTCACCATTGACCTCGGAGATCTGCGCGGCTACCGTTACCACACGGGAATCACCTTCGCCGCTTACGTCACCGGACGCTCGGGATCTATCGCGCGAGGCGGACGATATGACAATATCGGGGCTGTGTTTGGTCGCGGTCGACCAGCGACGGGGTTTTCACTTGAACTTCGCGACCTCGCCGCTCTCGCTGCGCTTGCTGAAACCGTCAAACCCAGTTCAGCCGTCCGCGCCCCCTGGCTGGATGACCCCGCGCTTGCTTCGGCGATTGTTGAATTGCGCACCGCTGGCGAAATCGTTGTACAAGTGGTCGGGTCGACCACCGAACAGGAAGAATACCGGTTTGACCGTGAGTTGGTTTTCAGGGATGGGGCGTGGGAAGTTCAGCGCCTGATCGGTCCTTCCCCCTTCGAATGAGTAAATGGGTATGACGCAAAACGTCGTGGTGATCGGCACTCAGTGGGGTGACGAGGGCAAGGGCAAGATTGTTGACTGGCTTACGGAGTCTGCCAAAGGCGTGGTCCGTTTTCAGGGCGGCCATAATGCTGGGCATACGCTGGTCGTATCTGGCCGCAAACAAGTATTACGGCTGATCCCTTCGGGGATTCTCCGCCCCGGCGTCATCTGTTACATCGGCAACGGCGTCGTCCTGTCGCCCGGCGCCCTGCTGGGCGAGATCGACGAACTCGAGGCCGCCGGAGTCGCCGTCAGCGAACGCCTGCGGGTTGCGGATAACGTCCCCCTCATTCTGCCGTACCACGTCGCCATCGATCAGGCACGGGAAGCCCGCCGTGGCGACGCAAAAATCGGTACGACTGGCCGCGGTATCGGTCCCGCATATGAAGACAAGGTCGGACGCCGGGCCCTGCGCCTGAGAGATCTGTTCGCCCCCGAACGCTTTCGCACCCGTGTGGCCGAAGCGCTCGAATTGCATAACTTTGTCCTCGAGAAATATCTTGGCGCACCGACGATTTCGGTCGATCAGGTGTGTGACGCCGTCTTTCCGCTCACCGAGCGCCTGCGCCCGATGGTGGCCGACGTTCCAGCGCTCCTCGCTCAGGCGATCGGGCGGGGCGACCCACTGCTATTCGAAGGTGCGCAAGGCGCCTTGCTTGATGTGGACCACGGAACCTACCCGTTTGTAACCAGTTCCAATTGTGTGGCGGGTGCCGCATCGGCCGGCGCCGGTGTTGGACCACAAGCCCTGTCCTATGTTTTGGGAATCACCAAGGCCTACGCAACCCGCGTGGGTTCAGGACCATTCCCGACCGAATTGTTCGACGAGACAGGTCAGCGATTGGCCGAGCGGGGCCACGAGTTCGGCTCAGTCACGGGACGAGCACGCCGTTGTGGCTGGTTTGATGTGCCGGCCCTGAAACGCACCATTGCCCTCAATGGCGTGACGGGTCTTTGCGTGACCAAGCTCGATGTACTCGACGGACTCGAAACCATTCGACTCGCGGTTGCCTACCGTTACACTCGCGCCGATGGAGTTGTCGAGCAACTCGATATGCTGCCGTTCGGCGCCGATGAGGTCGAAGCCTGCGAGGCCGTGTTTGAAGAAGTGCCCGGCTGGACTGAAACCACCGCAGGTATTCGCGAGTGGAGCGAACTGCCGGTCAACGCTCGCCGTTATTTGGAGCGGATGTCCGAACTGACTGGGGCACCGATCGATTTGGTCTCGACCGGACCGGATCGGGACGACACCATCGTTTTGCGGCACCCTTTTCGGTCCTGATTTTTGCCCCTGATTTTCGCTCATTGTTTCGACCCTGATGGAACACCTTTATTGTGAATGGCACGACTACGATTTGTTGTGCGAGCGCCTGGCCGAGCAGGTACATCGATCGGGTTGGGAATTTGATGAGATTCTCTGTCTAGCGCGCGGCGGGATGCGCGTCGGGGATGTGCTCTCGCGGATCTTTCGAAAGCCTCTTGGCGTCTTGTTCACCAGTTCTTATCGCGAGCAAGGCGGAACTGAGCAAGGGGCCCTTCGGATCGGCGAACAGATTGCCTCGACTGGGGCCTTAAAGGGTCCGCGTCTCTTGCTGGTCGATGATCTGGTCGACACCGGTTCGACTTTCGTAGGGCTCTTGCCGGAACTCAAGCGCCGGTTTCCTCAGTTCACTGAGGTACGGACTGCCGTCCTGTGGCAGAAGGCCAGTTCGCAATTTCATCCAGACTATGTCGCGGAGCAGTTGCTGGGCGACCCCTGGGTGCATCAGCCTTTCGAAAAATACGACCGTACGCTACCGACGGATCTGCCCAGATCTGATCTGCCCAGGTCGAACTGACGCAAGACGCTGATTCACTCGTAGCCAGGTTCCTGCCACCACGGGAACCACGGCGGCATGTCGACCGAAACGGTGTTGGCAAAGTGTGCTGGTCGCTTTTCAAGGAATGACACCACGCCTTCTTTGGCGTCGGCAGATGCCCCGCGCGAGAAGATGGCCCGGCTGTCGACCCGATGGGCTTCCATTGGATGCGCCGCACCCAGCATGCGCCACATCATCTGGCGGTTGAGCGCCACCGAGACAGGCGCGCAATTTTGCGCAATCTCCACCGCCAGGGCCCGGGCTGCGGGCAGGAGCTCGGAGGCGGGTAGGACCTGACGTACCAACCCGCCTTCCAGTGCCTCGCTGGCAGGAAAGATGCGGCCGGTCATTGACCATTCCAGAGCCCGGCTGATGCCTACAACGCGCGGCAAAAACCAGCTTGAGCAGGCCTCGGGCGTGATGCCGCGCCGGTTGAACACGAAACCGATGCGCGCGTGCTCGCTAGCCAGGCGGATGTCCATCGGCAGCAGCATCGTCGCCCCGATGCCCACCGCCGGTCCGTTGATGGCCGCGATCACCGGTTTCAGGCAGTTGAAGATGCGTAAAGTTACCCGCCCACCGCCGTCGCGCACGGATTCGTCACCCCAGTCGACATTCTCGCCGGCCACGGCCCGGCCGACTTCCGGGCGGTCGTTGCGGGCCGCATAGTCAAAGGTCTTGGCGCCTTGCGAAAGATCGGCGCCCGCGCAGAAGGCCCTGCCGGCCCCCGTAACGATCACCGCCCGCACGGCATCGTCGGCGTCGGCGCGGTCGAACGCCGCGATGAGCTCTTCCATCATTGCGCGGTTGAACGCGTTGAGCTTGTCGGGCCGGTTGAGGGTAATGGTGAGCACGCCACTGTCGAGCGTGCAGTCGAGAGTTTCGTGGGTCATGCCGTTACTCCTGAGCGCGGTGGCGACGCCACCCAACCGACAGTATCGCCTTTGAGCGGCCGTCGCCAGACGGTAAGCTGCAATGTAGGGCAGTTAATAACTCGCACCGAGAGGGTTTTTGTGAAAATCAAGGCGGTCGTTTTCGATGCCTACGGAACATTGTTTGACGTGTACTCCATCCAGGTAGTGGCTGACAACTTTTACCCCGGCAAGGGGGTTGAGATCGCGGTGAAGTGGCGCGACAAACAGATTGAATACACTCGACTCATTACACAGTCAGACCCGCACAACCCATTCGGCAGTCAATATTTTCGACCGTTCTGGGAGTTAACGCGCTTGTCCCTCGAATACACATTGGACCGACTCAAACTTGACCGCAAATCCGGGCAGGTTGAAATGCTGATGCGGGAATATGAGCATCTCCGGCCTTTTGCAGAAAATTTGGCCGTGCTAAGAAAGATCAAAGGCCTCGGCCTGACGACTGCCATCCTCTCAAATGGCAGTGCCGATATGCTCGCTTCAGCCGTCCGCAGCGCAGGGATGGCAGGCGATCTCGACCACGTCATTTCAGTCGATGAAATTCGCCTGTTTAAGACTTCTCCCGAAAGTTACGGCTTGGTCCAGAAATTTGTTCCGGTCAACAAGGACGAAGTACTTTTTGTCTCCAGTAATGCCTGGGACGCGCTGGGAGCGACCTGGTTTGGCTTCACAACCCACTGGGTCAATCGCCAAGGCCTGCCGTTTGAGGCTTTAACACCTCATCCTCATTATTCTGGCGCCGATCTTGATTCGGTCTTGGTTTCCCTGGGTGTCGGTATTTCGAATACGAGACACGTCGTTGTGGCATGAGCGTAGAGCTTGTTGTCGGGTCCGATGATGCGTGCCTCGGCCGTGGCCAGCTGTCGGCCGCAATGGATGACATTGCCGATGGCACGTAATGGTCCGGTCTGTGCGGTGGCGGCTCGCACAATGTTCACGCCCAACTCTGCTGTGGTGTACGCGCGCCCGGCGGGCATCATCGTGTGTACAGCGCAACCAAGCGCCGAATCGAGCAAGGTTGCATACCATCCGCCATGCACGCCGCCCATCGGGTTGAAATGCTTGACCTGCGGTATCCCCTGGAAGACAGCCCGGCCGACATCGACCTCGACCAGCGAAAAGTCCAGCGTATCAGCGATGTGCGGATAAGGAAGACGACCGGCAAGCATGGCTTGCATCAACTGCAGCCCCGTCATTCCCGCGGCCACTGCTGGCGAGGCGACACCCGGTTTTCCTCCGCCTTGAAGCATCGTTGCGCGAACGTTTTCCAGCTGCTGATTCCATAGAGCTAAGGTTTCTTCGGGTGTCATTTTGAATTTGTGCTCGTTTCAAGGCGCTTAAAGGCGATCGAGAACAACAGGCATAACCCTGCGGCTGCAATCCCGGTCAGGATGGCTTCACCTTTGAAACTAGCTGGATGCGAGATTCCATCCACAATCGCAGTTGCCAGTCCCGTCAGTGCAGCGGTGACATATTGATTGTGTAGCCACTTCTTTTGTTCATAGAACGACAAGAGCACCAAGACCGCACCTGCCATGGTGCCAGTGCCTAATGCCTTCTCCCAATGGACCAACGTGATCGCAGCGAAGTTGCCTTGCGTCATTACCATCAGGCAGGCAGGCATGACGTCCAGGAGTCGGCGAAAAAAAATGGTTATTCGTTCTCTCATTCTTTCGGTTTTTTGTTGAAATCAATCCGGTGGCTGAATAACCGTTTGATCACAAAAGCGGAGTAGTCCCGATGATAATCGCCGTGAATTCAAGCGATGCAGTGCGGCCAGCGACTGAGTTTTGCACCTCGCGCGTCAAAGTCGTGCGCCTGAGATCATCACGGGTTTGAGCCCCCACGGTTCGAAGGCTTTCTTGGTGCCCAGGAGAGGACTCGAACCTCCACGGCTGTTAACCGCTAGTACCTGAAACTAGTGCGTCTACCAATTCCGCCACCAGGGCAATGACGTAACTAGAATTGCAACCTAAGTCGGCTATCCTAGGGACGTCCGCGAGATTCAAATCATCGCGCCAAGCCCATGAGTTTACGGTCTGGAACGCCTTTGTCAAACCGCCCCATCTCCAGTCGCCGCGCATCGCCACCGTCGGCAGTGATGCCATCCTCGGTCCCGACCCGCGAAGCGATTCTTGCCTGCCTGCGCGAAGCGGATACCCCTTTGACCGCACAAGAGCTGGGTGAGCGGCTTTCCGTCTCCGAGGTTGCGCTCGACGTCCTCGGCAAACGGTTAGCTGCGATGGAACGTGACGGGCAACTGTTGCCGAATCGCAAAGGCGTCCTTTTGCTTGCCAGCAAGCTGGACTTTGTACCTGGCAGGGTTTCGGGACATCGGGATGGCTTTGGCTTCTTGATTCCCGACGACGGTGGTCCTGATATCTTTTTGACCCCTCGCGAGATGCAGAAAGCGATGCACGGCGATCGAGTGTTGGTCAAACGCACTGGGTTCGATCGGCGTGGCAAGCCCGAGGGCACCATTGTTGAGGTCACGGAGCGGGCAAACCGACGTCTGGTTGGCCGCCTGCTTTCCGAGCGCGGTATTACCGTTGTCGTACCTGAAGACCAACGGATCAAGCACGACATTCTGATTCCGCCAGGTGAGCCGACCGCCGCCCAACCAGGGCAGGTGGTCACAGTCGAAATTCTTGAGCAGCCCTCGGGATATACCCAGCCCATCGGGCGGATTGTCGAAGTGCTCGGCGAAATCGACGACCCCGGAATGGAAATCGAAATCGCGGTGCGCAAGTTCGATGTGCCGCATCAATTCCCCACCGACGTGTTGGCGCTAGCTGAGAGCCTTCCAGATTCGGTTCGCCCAGCCGACCTTCGTGATCGAGTCGATCTGCGTGACGTCCCCCTTGTGACAATCGACGGCGAAGATGCTCGCGATTTCGATGATGCCGTCTACTGCGAACCCTGCGAGATCGGCGCAGGGAAGACTCGGCGCAAGCCCGGTTGGCGATTGCTGGTGGCAATCGCCGACGTCTCGCACTATGTGCGACCTGGTGATGCGCTTGACCGTGAGGCGTTGTCCCGCTCCACCTCGGTTTATTTTCCCCGTCGGGTTATTCCGATGCTGCCGGAGAAACTCTCCAACGGCCTTTGCTCGATCAATCCGCAGGTCGAACGCCTCGTGTTGGTCTGTGACATGGTCATCGACGAGGAGGGGGTCTGCCGCGGCTATCAGTTCTATGAAGCGGTCATGCTCTCCGCCGCGCGACTTACCTACGATGAGGTCTGGAATATTCTGTCAGGCCGAGATGCTCAGGCCAGCCGTCGCCGGGCTGAACTGGTACCCCATCTCAACAATCTCTATGCGTTGTATCGAGTCCTCTCGAAAGCGCGGGTTGGTCGCGGGGCAATTGATTTCGATACGGTTGAGACCAAAATTGTGGTCGACTCAGCAGGTCGGATCGAAAAGATCGTGCCCCGTACCCGCAACGACGCCCATAAGCTCATCGAAGAGTGCATGCTGGCCGCGAACGTGAGTGCCGCAGATTTTGTTCATCGCGGCAAACACCCCTGTCTCTATCGGGTCCACGAGGGCCCGACGCCCGAGAAGCTGGCCACCCTGCGCGAATTTCTGCGAAATCTCGGATTGTCACTGGGTGTATCCGGCGAGCCAGAGCCAGGTGATTACGCGCGCCTGACCGAGAAGATCCGAGACCGCCCGGACGCGTCTCTCCTGCAGACCATGTTGTTGCGATCAATGCAGCAGGCGATTTATTCGCCTGATAACGCTGGGCACTTTGGCCTGGCCTATGCTGCCTATGCTCATTTCACATCCCCGATCCGGCGCTATCCCGATCTGGTGACGCACCGCGCGATCAAAGCGCTGATTCGCGGGGAGCGCCATGAACCCTTCATTGCACAAGACAGCGATTCCTTACTCCCTCTGTCGCGCGGACGCCGAAGTGCCGAAAACGCGACGAAAGCCAAGCGGGAGGCCGTCGCATTGGACGCGCCCGGAAGTTCCGCGCGTCCCGATCGGCCAGCCGTTACCGATCGCTGGCAACGGCTTGGCTTAATTTGTTCAGCGAACGAGCGCCGCGCCGATGACGCTTCGAGAGATGTTGAGGCGTGGCTCAAGAGCCAGTACATGCGCAATCACGTCGGCGAGCAGTTTTCTGGACGCATTACGGGAGTTGCAACCTTTGGTGTTTTTGTAACCCTCGATTCGATGTATGTCGAGGGCTTGGTTCACGTTTCGGAACTTGGGACTGATTATTTCCAATATAGCGAAACTTCGCACGAACTCCGCGGTGAGCGAACGGGCGTGCGCTATCGGCTGACGGATCCAATCGAGGTCCAGGTCGCAAGGGTTGATCTTGAAGCTCGCCGGATTGAATTTCGATTGGTCCCCAAACGCGAGACTGTCCGCTCAGTCATTGAGGGCGCGATGCCCCGTTCCGCGCGTGAGGGCGTCGCGAAGCCGCCGGATGTTGCGCCAGAGCGCGTCGCCAAGAGCGCGGTCAAGCGGGTCAAGGGAAAGCCGGCGGCGGTTGCGAAGGTTCAGGCTGAGCGACGGGTGGCCGCCTCGGGTGAGCGCAAGGCGCGGCGAAACGCGCGCAGGGCAAAGTGACTAGCGCCGTTTTTCCTTTCATATGATCAAGCACGGATGCTGATTTACGGATTTCATTCGGTCGGCTCGCGATTGCGGCGGGATCCGGGCGGCGTGAGCGAACTCTATGTGGACGCTCGTCGAGACGACGGGCGAATCCGCGATCTCATTACGCTGGCCGCCTCTGTCGGGGTGGTCGCTCGCCCGGTACCGGCTGCGAGGCTTGACGCCCTGTGCCCCGACGGGCGACATCAGGGCGTAGTTGCCATGGCCAGTGCGCCCGAACCGATCACTGACCTCGACGCGTTGCTTGATGGATTGCAGGGTCCACCCCTGCTTCTGCTGTTGGATGGCGTTACCGATCCCCGCAATCTCGGCGCGTGCCTGAGAGTAGCGGATGGGGCGGGCGCTCATGCCGTCATCGCACCCAAAGACAGAGCCTGCTCGCTAACGGATGTGGCTGTGCGTACCGCAGCGGGTGCCGCAGAGAACGTCCCTTATGTCATGGTTACCAACCTGGCAAGGACGGTCGTCGAACTTCAGGAGCGGGATATTCGTGTGATTGGAACGGCCGATCAGTCTGAAGTGAATTTGTGGGAGGTGGAATTGACGCCCGCAACCGCATGGGTGTTGGGCGCCGAGGGATCGGGGCTCCGGCGACTGGTACGCGATCGATGTGATGAGGTGGTATCGATCCCGATGGCTGGTCAAATTGAGAGTCTCAATGTGGCGGTTGCATCGGGAATCGTCCTTTATGAGTCGTTTCGACGGCGCTCAATTCAGGCGCCTTAGCTCAACGGGTGGGACCTGCATTAGACGGCGGTACTTCGTGACAGTTCGACGGGCGACCTTGATGCCCTGCGACGCAAGCTGGTCAGCCAGACGGACGTCCGATAATGGCGCTGCGTGATCTTCAGCGGTAATCATTTCGCGCAGAAGTGCCCGAATTGCGGTGGCGGAGCAGGTCCCACCGGTATCGGTATCAAGTTCACGCGAGAAGAAATGGCGGAACTCAAACATGCCTCGGGGGGTCGACATGTATTTGTTGCCGGTAGCCCGGGAGATCGTTGATTCGTGGAGGTCGAGCTCGATCGCAATGTGACGCAGTCCGAGTGGCTTCATGGCAACGTCGCCGTAATCGAAGAAATTCTTTTGGCGAGCGACGATGGTTTCGGCGACTCGAAGAATCGTGGCAAATCGTTGCTCGGTATTGCGCACTAGCCATCGAGCCTCCTGAAGCTGCTGCCCGAGCTGTGCGTGACTGGCGTCGCGGGCCCGCCGGAAAATTTCCGCATAGCGCCGGTTGACGCGGATGGTCGGGAGAACCGCTGGATTAATAGTCGCCACCCATTGCTGACGATGACGCCTGACGATGACATCGGGCACCACATAGCGGGCATCGGCTTTGGAAAAAGCGGCACCGGGGCGTGGGTTCAAGCGACGAATCTTCGCGTGGGCCGAACGCAAAGCGGTCTCATTGCAGCCGACGGCATGTTGGAGGCGGGCGAATTCACGACGGGCAAGTGCGCCCAAGTGGTGAAGAACGATTGCGAGTGCGATTTCGCGCTCTGGGCTGGGGGGTTGCTCACGAAGTTGTATTGCCAGACACTCGGAAAGATCTCTGGCACCGACCCCCACTGGATCCATATTCTGGATCAGCTTGAGGGGCGTGAGGAACTCCTCGGGCTCAGTTTGAGGAATGAGTGTGGAGACCTCAGCGAGTTCCTCAAGGGTCTGCCGCAGGTAACCATCTTCGTCGAGCGCCTCAATAATTAGGCCTGCCATTTCGAGGTCCCGCGAATTTAGCCTGACGGTCAAGAGCTGTTGCTGCAAATGATCGCGCAGCGAGGTCGTCGTTTCCGCCCATTCGGTCCAGTCACTGTCTTCAGAATCCTGGCCGTTGCCGGCGCGCTCGGATTGAACATCGAAATCAAAGCGTTCTTCGAGGCCTTCGCCAGCACTTGGGATCATTTCGACAGCGTCATCAGGGCCCTCGGTTGACGCATCGAGGGGCGTCGCTGAACGATCGGATTCTTCAGCGTCAAGCCCGGGTGCCGAGTCGCTATGGGGATCGTCTTCTTCGAGAAACGGGTTGGTCCCGATGGCCTGTTGGAGCGCCTGCTCGAACTCCATTGCGGAGAGTTGCAGGAGTTTGACAGACTGCTGTAGTCGAGGTGTCAGGGCCAGTTGTTGACGGGCCCGTAAGTCCATTCCAATCATGCCCATATGGGGTCTCCGTCGGTTGCGCGAAGAGGACTAGAGCAACTGGCATTCCCGGCCACGCTTGATTCGAATGTCAATTCCGTCACCCTCCAACAGGGGGTTGCTGACCGATCATGTCGAGCTTCCAGTTGAACACTCTTGTCGACGGGCTACCCCGCGGCGCATTCACTACAAGGATCCCGATGGCCCATGCGTTGGTTGTTGACGCAGATCTCGAGATTCAGCGTTGTCTGTCTGACATCGTTCGCGGCGAGGGCATGACGCTTAGCCTCGCAGATTCCGTTCGTAAGGGCCGTATCGAAATTGGCCGACACCGTCCCAACATCGCATTTATTAATCAGAGCCTTCCCGATGGGGAGGGGCTGACATTGATTTCTGATCTGCCGGGCCGGGAACAGACTGCAACGGTCCTGATGGCTGCAAAACCATCAGTAGAAACCGCCTTATTGGCTTTGCGGGCTGGCGTGTTCGATTTTTTACCGTTGCCGCTCGAGTTGAAGCGGGTGCATCAGGCGCTGGCCTCGTTGGGTGTTTCCCCAGAGGCGCCCCCGCTAGGGGCTGGCATTGGCACCGACTTCTCGGCCGAGCCTGGTTGGTTCGGTAGTTTGTTGGGGCGATGTCCGGCCATGACGGCACTATATGATCAGTTGGCAAGGGTGGCACCGACCTCGGCGACCGTGTTACTGGTCGGCGAGAGCGGGACTGGTAAAGAACTCGCGGCGCAAACCATCCACCGTTTGAGCCGACGCGCGCGGCAACCCTTCTTCCCGCTCAACTGCGGAGCGGTTTCAGCGCAGCTGATCGAGAGTGAACTCTTTGGTCATGAGCGGGGCAGTTTCACTGGGGCCGATAGTCAGCACAAAGGTTTTTTTGAACGCGCGGATGGCGGTACCATTTTCTTGGATGAAGTCACCGAGATGCCGCTCGAGTTGCAGGTCAAACTACTGCGAGTTCTCGAAACTGGTGCATTTACCCGGGTCGGCAGTGTCCAGCCAATTCAGACCAATGTACGACTCATTTCGGCCACCAACCGAATTCCCGAGCAGGCTGTCCAGGCCGGAAAGCTCCGCGAGGATTTGTACCACCGGTTAAATGCATTTCCGGTTCGGTTGCCGCCGCTTCGCGAGCGAATTGACGATATTGAGCTACTTGCAACGCATTTTCTTCTTGAACTAAACCGAAGCGAGGGGGCGCAGAAACGCTTTGGAGATGGGGTTCTCGCTCGTTGGAAAATCGCCCCATGGCCGGGCAACGTCCGGCAATTGAGAAACGCGGTTCAAAGGGCCTTCATCCTGGCTGATCAGTTACTCACTGCAGAGGAACTGCCATTCGACGACGAGACAGGTACCGAACGGACTTCGTTATACGTGGGGCCTGCGGTTGGGGGTTCGCTAGGGCCTGAAGCGGGGAGTCGTTTTCCGAGCGACCGGCGAGGCGTTGTTATCCGCATCGGAACGTCGATTGATTCGGCTCAGCGTCAGTTGGCGCTTGCGACACTGGTCCAGTGCGCATGGGTTGAGGATCGCGCGGCAGCCATGCTGGGGATTTCGCTCGAGCATCTCGCCAAACTGGCCGGCGACAGCCGCCTGAATCAGCCGAATCGATAGTCCCCGCGGGGAACGCCGCTTGCTCCCGATGGGTTGGAGCAATCCACTTTTACGAGATCCTATCCATGGAAACGAACACACCGCAGGCGTCCGCCAAATTACTCGTGTCCGCCGACGGCCGTCCCGAGCATGCCAATGGCTCCGCTCAGCCTAGACAGCACCGGTCACACCGCACGGTCGATCGTCTTGCAACAGTTGTCCACGAGGCCACCGATCAATTCGTGGCTCGCGGTGAGGCCTGGCAGGCAGTACAAGATCGGTTGGTATCACAAACGCGCGAGCGGGTTCGCCAGCGACCATTGGCGATTGTCGGCATTGCAATTGCCGTGGGTTTCTTGATGAGCAGATTGATGCGGTAGTTTTCTGCGCGTGTTGTTGTGCTGTCGTTTGGATGTTGTTGTGATGTTGTTGTAGAACACCACCCGCTGGTTGTGCTGTTTGTCCTGAGACCGCCACTTTCTCTCAGGGCTTGGTAAACTCCACAACCCGGACAGATGAACGGAGCGGTGAAAACCCTCTTCATCTGGGCACGGAATCATTGATTGGGTCCACCGGTTGGCCCCCAGTCTGAGATCCGTGCCCTTTCACGATGGTGTTGCGTTCCACGGACGTAATCGCTGAGCGATTCTCGTCACGTATCGGCTCACCATGGGCTTTGGCCTCGCCGCTCAAGCCTCTCCACGTTGATTTCCGGTGCCTTGTTGCGCTGTTGACGGGAGAACTACATGGACGCGTTGTTGGGCTTGACGAAACTCATTGATCGGGTGACCGACCGTTTTGCGGTGATTGCGAAGTGGGCGATGGGCGTGTCCTGTTTTATCAGTGCGCTCAATGCGTTGGTGCGATATGGCTTCAACTACAGCTCAAACGCCTACCTGGAGATTCAGTGGTACCTGTTCGCGGCATGCGTGATGCTCGGCGCGTCACAGGTGCTCCGCGTTAATGAACACGTTCGCGTAGACGTGCTTTATGGACAGTACTCCGGCCGGGTTCAGGCTTGGATTGATTTGCTGGGTTTTCTCCTTTTCATGCTGCCGTCGACAGCTGTCATGATTTACTTCGCGTTTCCGTTGTTCTTGAAGATGTACGCAAGCGGTGAGGTCTCCAGTAACGCCGGTGGTCTGATCCGTTGGCCAGCGATGCTGATGTTGCCACTCGGTTTTAGCCTGTTGTTTGCTCAGGGCGTCTCTGAAGCAATCAAGCGGTATGCCTGGTTGATGAACCGGTATGAGTCAGAGTTTCATTATGAGAGGCCTCTCCAATGACGATGGATACTTTCGCTCCGTTGATGTTTGCGGCGCTCATCGTTGTCTTGCTGATTGGGTTTCCCGTCTCCTTCTCATTGACGGCGCTTGGACTCAGTTGCGGGTTTTTCGCGGTTCATATGGGGTGGTTTCCGGCGTCCTTCATGACCGCGCTGCCATTGAATGTTTTCGGCATTCTGTCCAATGAGCTGTTGCTGGCCATTCCCTTTTTTACGCTCATGGGGACCATCCTTGAGCGTTGCGGTCTGGCTGAGGACATGTTGGACTCGATGGGACAGCTGTTTGGTCCGATTCGCGGCGGCCTTGGCTATTCCGTGATTATCGTTGGATTCATTCTTGGGGCCATTACGGGTACCGTCGCCGGGCAAGTCATTGCAATGGCAATGATTTCTTTGCCCGTCATGATGCGATGGGGCTACAACATGCGCTACGCCACTGGCGTTCTGGCTGCATCGGGGACGATCACCCAGCTGGTTCCGCCGTCGCTGGTTCTGATCGTGCTGGCTGACCAACTTGGGAAGCCGGTTGGCGATATGTACAAGGGAGCCTGGGGGCCATCCATTCTGCAGGTTCTCTTGTTCGCGCTTTACACTTTCCTGTTGTCCAGGATCAGTCCCTCGCACGTCCCTGGGCTGCCGAAGGAAGCGCGTACGCTCGACGGTTGGGCCCTCTGGAAAAAATGCTTGCGCGGCATTATCCCTTCGGCCGTTCTAATCATTACCGTTCTCGGTAGCATGGGCGGTTTGCCGGGTCTGAATACGGCCGTCGCAACGCCGACTGAGGCAGGAGCGATGGGTGCCGTTGGCGCCTTTATTCTGGCGGCGATGCACAACCGATTGAGTTACGACCTGTTTAAGCAGGCCTTGCTCAACACCATGCGAATTACCGCCATGGTGGTCTTCATTCTGATCGGTTCGCGGGTCTTCTCGCTTGTGTTCCAGGGCGTTGATGGAGGTATCTGGATCGAACACCTTTTGTCAGGGCTGCCTGGTGGTCAGTTGGGCTTCCTGATCGTCGTCAACATTTTTATTTTCTTCCTGGCGTTCTTTCTCGATTTCTTCGAGATCGCCTTCATCATCATCCCTTTTCTGGCCCCCGTCGCAGCCAAGCTCGGGATTGACCTTGTTTGGTTTGGTGTGATGATTTGCGTGAACATGCAAACCAGTTTCATGCACCCGCCGTTTGGTTTCGCATTGTTCTATTTGCGCGGCATTTCGGATACGCTACATCGAAATGGATCGTTACCCCGCAAAGTGGAATCGAGGGACATTTATCTCGGCGCGATCCCTTTCATCATCATCCAGTTGATCCTGGTGGCGGTGGTGATTTTCTTCCCGCAGACTGTGACGGTCTTCCTGGATAAGGAAAAAGTGCTCGACCTTGATAAAGCGATCGAGCAGTTGCAGGATATTCAGAACAAACCGGACGAGACCGGTAGCTCGAACTCGTCGAATGTCTTGAGCGACCCGCTTGCGCCTCCCGGCGCCTCCGGCGATGCGGCTGGGGGCCCATCAGGAAACGCGTCGGGCGATAAGCCAGCGGATTCGTCTGCTGACGATGCGATGGAGGCCCTGCGTCGTTCGATCGAGCAGGATAAGCTCAAAAAGTAGAATAAAAAACGCGCCAGGGAAGTTTTCCTCGCTGGCGCGTTGATCGATTGGGCTATTGACCCGGGCTATTTACAGTCGGGCAGCTTGCATGAAGTCGTCATTGGCGGCTTCGGTCAGACGGAACCAGAGGTTTGAGTCCCGACGGAAATTCGAAAGATCCGTGTAGATCTTTTTCCAGTTCGGGTTGGTATCGGATAGTTCGCTGTACAGACCCATTGCCTCCTTGAAGGCGGCATCCATCATGTCTTTCGGGAATTTGTAGAGCTTGGTGCCACCGGCCACCAGACGCTTCAGCGCGGCCGGGTTACGGGAGTCATACTTGGCCAGCATGTCCGTGTGCGCGTAGGCGGCAGCGTTTTCAATGATCGCCCGATATTCTGGAGACAAGGCCTCATACGCTTTGATGTTGACGTGCAGATCGATGTTCGGACCGGGCTCCCACCAGCCTGGGTAGGCGTAAAGGGGGGCCACTTTGTGTAGACCAAGTCGCTCGTCGTCGTACGGCCCCACCCATTCGGCCGCATCGACTGTTCCTTTTTCAAGGGCCGAATAAATTTCGCCGCCGGGGATATTGGCTGCAATACCACCGAGTCGCTCCCAAACCCTTCCTGGGAACCCACCCGTACGAAACTTGACGCCCTTGACATCGGCTACCGATTTAATTTCTTTACGCCACCATCCGCCCATTTGGGAACCGGTATTCCCCATCGGGAACATCATGATGTTGTATTGCCGGAAAAACTCGCGCATGAGGGTCAGGCCATTGCCCTCGTAAAGCCAGGCCGTCATTTGACGCGCGTTGAGGCCAAACGGGATGGTGCACCCCAGAGCAAAGACAGGGTCTTTGCCGAAGTAGTAGTAACTAGCCGTCCCTGCGCACTCTACCGTCCCTTGCTGGACGGCATCGACTGTTCCGAATGCAGGAACTATTTCGCCCGGGGCATGGGTTGAGATGACGAATTTTCCGCCGGTCATGTCGCTGACCTTTTTGGAGAACACATCAGCGACTCCAAACAGGGTGTCGAGCGCCTTTGGGAAACTTGAAGTCATGCGCCACCGGACTTGTGCCTGGGCGCCGACAATGCCGGGAGCAACACCGGTCGCAAGGATCCCCGCGAGACCCGTGTTCTTAATAATTTGACGTCGATCCATCACTAACTTCCTTTAACTTAAAGATGAAGATTTAAGCGAACTTCTTCTCGGGATTGTAGTGGGTTTGTCGACCTGTTCCGCCCGTAACTGACGGCGCATGGGGATTTTCGAGGCCCGTGTTTACCCTCGGTTTTGGAGGGTTTGGTGTGGTGATTCGCTCAGTCGGAGACGGGCCTTTGAAATTGCCGCCCGGACTTGAGTAGGCGCCGTTCCCCCCAGGTGCTGCCGTGAACGGACTGATCCCTCCAGGGCAAGCACCGCAAAGACATCCTCGCTGATCAGATGAGCGACCTTGGGTGCGAACTGTTTAATTTCATTGAGTTTTAGTGCGGTGAGATCCCGATCCGAATCAATTGCCGCACGCACGGCCAAAGCGACCGCCTCATGGGCTTCCCGAAACGGGAGTCCGAGTCGAACCAGATAATCGGCTAAATCGGTGGCAGTTGAGTATCCACGGGTCGCCGCTTCGCGCATGCGGGCCGCATGGACAGATATCCCCGGAACGAGTTCAGCAAAAATCGCGAGGGTATCGATCACGGTGTCTGCCGCATCGAACAAGGGTTCTTTGTCCTCCTGGTTGTCCTTGTTATACGCAAGGGGTTGCCCTTTCATGAGCATTAGCAGACTAACCAAGCTTCCAGTGACCCGACCAGTTTTGCCCCGCGCGAGTTCTGGTACGTCTGGGTTTTTCTTTTGCGGCATGATTGAGCTGCCAGTACAGAATCGGTCCGCCAGTTCAATGAACCCAAAGGCTGGACTTGACCAAAGCACGAGTTCCTCACTAAATCGTGAAATATGGGTCATGATCAACGCGGCGCCGGCACAAAATTCGATCGCGAAATCGCGGTCGCTGACGGCATCGAGCGAGTTCTCGCAGATTTCTTCAAATCCCAACAGCTTGGCGACCAGCTCGCGATCAATCGGGTAAGGGGTTCCTGCCAGAGCCGCTGCTCCGAGTGGGAGGCGGTTGACCCTTGCGCGGCAGTCATGCATGCGTTCGGCGTCCCGGCGCAATTGCTCGACATAGGCCATGAGGTGGTGTCCAAAAGTCACAGGTTGCGCGACCTGCAAGTGCGTAAATCCTGGCATGACGGTATTGGCGTGCTGCTCGGCCAGGTCAACAAGAGCAGTTTGTAGTCGGACGAGCCAGTGTTGTATCTCATCAATGCGCTCACGCAGCCATAGTCGGAGGTCGGTGGCTACCTGGTCATTACGCGAACGACCCGTATGAAGGCGCTTGCCTGCATCACCCACCAGAGCGGTCAAACGGGCTTCGATGTTGAGATGAACATCCTCAAGATCGATCGACCACTTGAACTGTCCCCCGGCGATCTCTTCGCGGATCAGGGCCATTCCGCGCTGAATATCTGCCAGATCACCGCTGGTCAGAATCCCGCACGAATGAAGCATGCTGGCGTGTGCGAGTGACCCCGCAATGTCTTGTAGGGCGAGTCGCTGGTCAAATTGGACCGAAGCGGTGTAACGCTTCACCCGCTCGGTGATGGGCTCCGAAAAACGCCCCGACCAAGCGTCGGCTTTGTGCGAAAGTTGGTCTGTCATAGTGGCTCCTGACCGGATGATATAGGGCAACTTCCGGTGCAGCCCATTGTTCTCGCGCGCCCACCCCCGATTCGAAACACCCAAGCCGCCTGAGCGTCGGCAACAATCGGAGTCTGGAATCCTCGTAGGCGCCGCGCTCTGGTCGCCGCCCCCGCCAATCTTGGACTCTTCGCGAACGGTTCACCCGCTTCGTCGACTCGTGGATGGTGCTGAGGTGCCGGTGTTGCCGGACTGCTGCAACCCTGGGGTGGCCCTGCGTGTGGTTCTCCTGCTTCTGGCCGGCATCACGATGGGCGCCTTGTTGGTTGCCGAGCATCTGGCGGCGTGGTCGACGCTGATGGTCGCAAATCTTAGCCTTGCATCGGTTACTGCTGGGGGAGCGCTGACGTCCCTTTGCTTCCTGCGCCCTTTCGTTGTCGGTCGGTCCCGAGTGCTTCAGTGGTCGGTTGGGCTCGGGGTTCCTGCGGCTTTCATGGGGCTGGTTGGCACGGTGTCTATCGTCCTTGGGGCGGCAACGCCGCTTGAACCCTGGCTGTGGGTTGGTCTACGCGTGCTGGCCAGCGTGGTCGCGAGTTTTGCCATCCTGAACCACTTTCAGTTACGGGCAAGGGCCTACTCCCCTTCGTTGTCAGAAGCCAGACTGATCGCCTTACAGGCCAGGATCCGACCGCACTTTTTATTCAATAGTCTCAATACGGTGCTCGGCCTCTTGCGCTCCGATCCGCGGCAGGCCGAGTCCACCCTGCAGGATCTGGCTGAGTTGTTCCGGGTTTTCATGCGCGACACCCGCGAACTCGTCCCCTTATCAGCTGAGATTGAGACCTGTCGCCAGTACCTCGCGATCGAAACCCTAAGGCTCAATCCTCGTCTTCATGTCAGGTGGGCTTTAGACAACCTTCCAATGGACGCCCTGGTGCCTTCCTTGCTGATTCAACCGCTGATTGAGAACGCGGTACACCACGGCATTGAACCCTTGGCGGTCGCTGGTCAGATCGAGATTTCGGGCCGATTGAGGGTTGACCGGATTCGTATCGAAATTATCAATCCCTTGCCCCCGAAAGGGTTGGGATCCGGCCGAATGGGCAACCAAATGGCGCTGTCCAATGTGCGAGAACGATTAATGCTGCTGTTCGACATGGAAGCCGAACTCCGAATGGACACCGAAGGGGATCGGTTCCGCCTCACCCTTGATTTTCCCTACCGATCCGAACGCCGGGGGCGCCATGACTGAAACCAGCATCTTGATCGTTGATGACGAAGAGCCGGCCTGCAGGCGCCTTCGTGAACTCTTGGCAGATCTCGTAGATGAATTCCCGCATCGCATCGTCGGAGAGGCGGGTAATGCACCAGACGCGTTGGCGTTGATTGATTCACAGAGGCCGGGCATCGTCCTGCTCGACGTCCAGATGCCAGGGATGTCAGGGCTTGAACTCGCGCGCCATATGTCCGCCCGAGTGCATGCTGAACCTGATCGCAGCCAGCCACTCGTGGTTTTCGTGACGGCACACGATGAATTTGCGGTCGAGGCGTTCGAACTGAATGCGGTGGACTATCTCCTGAAACCCGTGCGAGCGCAGCGCCTGCTGGCCGCGCTGCGCAGGGCCCTCACGATTCGCCCCGCCGAGCACTGGCACGCGATCGATCAATTGGCTCGCGCGACGTTGACCCGCCGCCGCCATCTCTCGGTCCATGAACGCGGACGTGTGATTCTGGTGCCGGTTGAGCAGGTGATTTATCTCAAGGCTGAGCTGAAATACATTACCGTCCGCACGGTCGAGCGTGAGTACCTCATTGAGGAATCTCTCACCGCACTTGAGGAAGAGTTCGGCGAACGCTTCGTTCGGATCCATCGCAATGCGTTGGTGGCAAGAGACTCTATCGGCGGGTTTGAGCGGGTGGCGCAGGGCGAGAGCGAGGGGGGGGATCCTTACTGGCAGGTTGTATTACGTGAAATCACCGAGCGCCTACCAGTCTCGCGCCGACAATGGTCCATGGTGAAGGGGCTGGTGTCCTAGACCTCGTTCGCCGGGGGCGGTGTAACATCGTTTCCCTTACGACAAGAAGGGGATCGTGGTGCAGGAGTCTTCCACGAAGCGAGTGGTCATCGCCACCCGCGAGAGTCGGCTGGCACTTTGGCAGGCCGAGCATGTTCGGTCGTTATTGTCGGCCGGTTTGCCTGAGGGTGCGGTTACCTTGCTCGGGATGACGACGCAAGGCGACCAAATTCTAGATCGCGCACTTCACGAGGTGGGCGGCAAGGGCCTGTTCACAAAAGAACTTGAAACGGCGTTGATGGATGGTCGCGCCGATCTTGCGGTGCATTCCCTCAAGGATGTTCCGATGCAGTTGCCCGACGGCTTCTCGCTGGCGGCGATTTTGCCTCGTGAAGATCCGCGCGACGCCTTCGTTTCACCCGCCTATGCCTCCTTCGAGGCTCTGCCGGCAGGGGCAAAGATCGGGACCTCGAGCTTGCGTCGCGCGTCTTTGCTGCGAGCGCGCTTTCCGCACTGTGAAGTACTCCCGCTTCGAGGAAACCTGGATACTCGTCTGGCGAAACTTGATCGGGGTGAATTTGATGCGATTGTGCTCGCGGCCGCAGGGTTAAAGCGCCTTGGTCTTGCCGAGCGAATTCGGGCAGTGATTCCGCCAGTTGACAGTCTGCCAGCGCCTGGTCAGGGGGCGTTGGGGATCGAGATTCGGTCGGATCGACACGACATGGCTGCCATGCTGTCCACGCTTGAAGATCGCGATACCCGATTGGCTGTCACGGCTGAACGCGCCGTTTCGCGGGCCTTGGGCGGAAGTTGCCGGGTTCCGCTGGCTGCCTTCGCGACTCGAGAGGCGTCAGGTGGGTTGCGGCTTGAAGCTTTAGTTGCGTCGATCAACGGAGCAAGAATCGCCCGCGTGGTGCTTGAGACCCGCGAGGAAACCTTGGCGGCAGCAGAAGCCCTCGGCGAGCAGGCCGCGCTTGCACTACGCGACCAGGGCGCCGAAGCGATTTTGGCGTCTTGATCGGTATTGCAGTGCCGCGCTTTTTGCGCGTGTCCGAGCCTAAGCGGTGACTTCCAGCGCCAGAGTAGTCTTGTTAACTCAGCCGGCTCCGAGGGTGACGACCATCGCTGTAGGTCTGTCCAGGCAAGGCTATGATCCTCTCGTACTCCCGTTTTCGATCCTGGAGATCGCTCCTTTTGCCGATGCCGTCGCGGTTGCTCGATCGCATATTTTTCGTGCTGGCGATCCCTTCGCAGGAGAGGACCCGGGTTGGGATGTCGTCGTCTTCGTAAGTCCAAGCGCAGTGCTGGCTTTTCAGGGCGAGGCTCAATCGTCCGACCTGAGCGAATGGCCCGACGCCATCGCGGTTGCCACGGTTGGCCCGGGGACGTTCGAGGCTTTGACGTCGGCTGGGTTGCCGCCGTCGGTGCGCTGCATGGCTCCGAAGCGAGCACCCTGGGACGCCCGTTCATTGCTGGACTCAATCCGGGAGGAGGGCGTCAGAGCCGGTCGGATACTGGTGGTTGGCGGCGCTACGAGCGGGACCGATTGGGCAGCAGAATTCCAGCCGATGGGCATCGCATGTGATTGGTTAACGGCGTACCGCAATCAACGCTGCGAGCCCGATAGTGGAGCGATCGACCGATTAAACGTGCTTTGTTCACGACGGGCGGCCTGGGTGGGGGTCGTAACTCAATCATCAACGGCTGAGGCCCTGAATCGCATTGCTGCGGACTGGCCGTTAACAGCCCAGAGGTGGATGCACGCGCAGCCCTTTTTGACAATCCATCCCCGAATCGAACAATCATTGATCAATGCGGGTTTTCATTCGATTCAGCGAATCCCACCGGGGGCGTCTGCTCTGGACGCCGCGTTATCATCAGACCTGTGGTCAATCCCTCGACAATACCCCTGACTGAAGGCAGCGCTGCGCCCGCAATGGCGGGGCCGGAAGGACTCGCCGGAGCGTCTGCAGCGGAGTCTGGCCTTGAGTCGGTGGTGATGCTGGAGGAACCACCTCGCCCGAATCCGTGGCGTTGGCGTTGGTCTCTGCCAGCGATTGACCGGCCGCTCGTTTTGTCCGTGCTTGCGATCGCCTTGACGTTGTTTGGGGGATGGTGGATTGCGAAGCGTGCCGATGTAGTCGAGCGTGAGGTGGTGCGTCGATTACAAGGGGCAGAAAGGAATCTCGCGGATACGGGCTCGCAGTTGCGGCAAGCCACTGACGCTTTGCGTGATTCCCAAAATCGGCTTGCGGCACTTGAGGCCAAACTGAGTGATTCGGTGGCGCAGCAGGCGCAACTCGAGCGGCTCTATCAGGAGCTAGCGCAATCCCGCAACGATGCGGTGTTGGCCGAGGTGGAATCAACCTTGGTTTCTGCATCTCAACAATTGCAATTGGGTGGGAATGTGCGCGCGGCATTGCTCGCGCTGCAGGAGGCGGACGCAAGGCTCGACCGAATCAGACTACCCTTGCAATCCCCGATACGGCGGGCCGTGGCAGCGGATCTGGTGCTCTTGCGGCAGGCCGAGGCGGTTGACGTGGGTGCGCTTGCCGCAAAACTAGAAACGATCTCTGAGGGCATAGACAAGATGCCCCTGTTATCGGAGCCTCGGTTGCCGGGCAAGCCCGATGACCGCACAAACCCTAAGATTAATAAGCCCGCGGCGCCATCGATTGAATCGTCGCGTGAATCGTCGGGAGCAACTTCGGGAGCAACGTCGGATAGCCTCCTGAGCCCCGCTCGGCTCGCTGCATTACTCGGTCTGGGCCCCGAGGGTTGGACGCGACGTCTGGCCGATTGGTCGCTGGTCTTTCAGGAACTCGGCCATTGGGTGCGCGTGCGGCGAATTGACCGGCCAGATGCGATGTTGCTGGCGCCCGAGCAGGCCTGGTTCGTCCGTGAAAACCTGAAGCTGCGGCTTGCCCAGGCACGTTGGGCGTTATTGACCCGAAACGATGCCATCCTCCGGTTTGATATCGAGCAGGCTGTCGAAACGCTCGAGCACTGGTTTGACCGCGATCAGCGTTTAGTTGCGCAGGCCATCCTGACCTTAGATCAGATTCGTTCGGTCAGTAGTAACGTCCCGTTGCCCTCGATCCATCAGAGTCTCTCCGCGATCCGATTGGTGCGGGCTGCCCGCGAGCCAGGCTAGGTTCGCGATGCGCTGGTTAATCTGGTCGATTTTGCTATTCGCAGTCGCTGTGGCGGTCGCTTTGCTCGCACGCGTCAACATCGGCAACGTGTCGATCCTCTGGCCCCCTTATCGGATCGATGCATCGGTCAATTTGGTGGCGCTGATTCTGACCTTAGGATTTGTTTTTTTTCATCTGTTTCTGATTGGGATCCGCCGTGCCCTGGAGTTACCCGGTCGGGTGCGCGAGTACCGAGAACGTCGCCGCGCTCAGTTGGCCACAGATGCGCTGCGCGATGCGGTGTTGGCGTTTTTTGAGGGACGGTTCGGTCGTAGCGAGCGCATGGCACAAACGGCTCAGGAGGTGCCGGCGTTGGCTGGAACGGCGGCATTGGTTGCGGCACGCGCGGCGCATCGTCTGCAGGAATTCGGTCGGCGTGATGCTTGGCTCAATCGGGTGACCGACGACGCCCGTTTGCAGCAGGCCCTGCTAATGACCCGGGCGGAATTGGCGGTGGAGGAGCGTCGGGCCGAATCTGCGATCGAGGCGCTGACGGCGATGCAGGCTGGTGGTGCGCGGCATCTCTACGCTCAACGTGTGGCATTGCGGGCTTATGAGCAGGCCGGAAATTGGTCAGCGGTCTTGCGCACCCTGCGTTCGTTAGATAAGCGCGATGCGCTGCACCCGACGGTTTCAATGCGGTTGCGAATCACGGCCCATACAGCGCTCTTTGATGCAGCAACCGATGATTTGGTCTCGGTGCGTCGATCCTGGAATGAAGTAGCTGAACGCGATCGACAAGTGATTCCGATTGCCGATGCGGCCGCCCGAGCGTTTGTTCGGGCAGGTGATCGTGAAGCCTCCTGCCGGATCATCGAAGCCGTACTCGAACAGGAATGGTCGTCCCGCCTCGGCGCTCAATATGCGCGGATCGAAGGGGTGGCGCCTCGCGATCGTCTCGCGCGCGCCGAGCAATGGCGGGCACGATATCCAACGGAGAGCGAATTGCTCCTGCTTCTTGGCGAACTTTGTCTCCTCGAAAAGTTGTGGGGCAAAGCGCGTGAATATCTGACGCAGGCGTTACGCTTCGCCCCCGGATCGGCGCCGATTCATGGGGCATTGGCGCGTTTGCATGAGGCCTTGGGCGAGTCAACACAGGCTGCGGAACACTGGCGTGCGAGTGCGATGGCGAGCGCTGAATCGGCGCACGGGACTAGGGGTTTGGGCTTGAGTATGTCGTCCCCGATCGGTACGCAGATCGGCGCACAAATCGGCGTAAAAACCGCCGCACCGGTGGCGCCGCCGGCGATCGACGCCTGACGACTTGTTATCATCTCGCGCTTCAAATCTATCGCCGTATCGGAGCACCGCATGAATCTTGATCGAGTCGGACCAGGGAAACGAGCCCCTGAGCATTTCAACGTGATTATCGAAATCCCGATGAATTCTGATCCGATCAAATACGAGGTCGACAAAAAGACAAGAGCGATCTTCGTCGACCGGTTCATGAGCACGTCGATGCACTATCCCTGCAACTACGGGTATGTACCGAAGACCATCGCCGATGATGGCGATCCGGTTGATGTGTTGGTGATTACGCCGTTTCCACTGATTCCTGGGGTGGTGGTCAGTTGCCGTCCGATTGGCGTGCTCAAGATGGATGATGAGGCCGGCGGTGACGCGAAGTTACTCGCGGTGCCTGAGGACAGGATCCTGCCCATTTATACCCACTGGCAGAAACCCGAAGACATGAACCCCTTGCGTCTGAAGGCCATTCAGCACTTTTTTGAGCACTACAAGGATCTCGAGGCCGGGAAATGGGTCAAGGTGCAAGGTTGGGAGGGACCGGACTCCGCCAAACAGGAAATTCTGGAAGGCGTGCGCCGATTTAACCAAGAGAACCCCCAGTGACCCACGCATGAAGCGCATGACCAGGGGGCCCCCGGTAGAGTGCTCCGCTAGCCGCCCACGTTCAACAGTCCAGTGCCCAACAGGGGGACAATCAGCAACGCCACGATGTTGATGATCTTGATCAAGGGGTTAATCGCCGGGCCAGCAGTGTCCTTGTAGGGGTCGCCAACGGTGTCTCCGGTCACAGCGGCCTTGTGAGCCTCGGACCCTTTACCGCCAAAATTACCCTCTTCGATATATTTTTTGGCATTGTCCCAGGCGCCACCGCCAGTACACATCGAGATGGCGACAAAGAGACCGGTCACGATCGTGCCCATCAAAAGTCCGCCCAGCGCCTCCGGGCCGAGTAGCAAGCCGACGGCTACCGGAACGACGACCGGTAGCAGCGACGGAATGATCATTTCGCGGATGGCTGCCGTGGTCAGCATGTCGACGGCGCGCCCGTATTCCGGTTTGCCCGTCCCGTCCATGATGCCCTTGATGTCGCGAAACTGGCGACGCACCTCTTCGACCACTGCGCCAGCGGCCCGGCCAACGGCCTCCATCGCCATCGCGCCAAACAGATAGGGGATCAGTCCGCCAATGAACAGGCCGACGATCACCAGATGGTTTGATAAATCAAAAACAATGTGCCTGCCGATCGCCTCCAGCGCGTGGGTGTAGTCGGCAAACAGAACGAGGGCTGCGAGTCCTGCTGAACCAATTGCATAGCCCTTGGTGACCGCTTTGGTCGTGTTGCCCACGGCGTCCAGGGGGTCCGTGACGTTGCGAACGCTCTCCGGTAAGTCGGCCATTTCGGCGATTCCGCCCGCGTTATCCGTGATGGGACCGTAGGCGTCCAGTGCGACGATGATGCCGGCCATCGATAGCATGGACATCGCCGCAGTCGCGATCCCGTAAAGCCCATCCATAGGCGGCGAGGATGGCCAGACAAACGAAAATAACCGGCCAGGCGGTCGATCGCATCGAGACGCCAAGCCCGGCGATGATGTTGGTCCCATGGCCGGTGGTGGACGCTTGCGCCACATGGCGCACCGGAGCGTACTCGGTCCCGGTGTAGTACTCCGTGATCCAGACCATCGCAGCCGTGAGGACGAGGCCAACAGTGGCCGATGCGAATAATCGGATCTGGCTGCCGGTTTCGCGAATGGCGTTGTCCGGCATCACGGCCTGAGTGATAAAGTAAAAACCGATCAGAGACAGCACCCCGGCGACAGCCAAGCCCTTGTAGAGCGCTGGCATGACGTTTTTCATTCCGGGAGTTCCCTTTACGAATTGGCATCCGATGATCGACGCCAGAATCGAAAATCCGCCCAAGGCAATTGGGTACAGGGCGGCAGCTTTTGGCGCAGCCGGGACGACTAGGGCGCCCAGGACCATGGTCGCGATCAGGGTGACGGCATAGGTTTCGAAGAGGTCCGCCGCCATTCCAGCGCAGTCGCCAACGTTATCGCCGACGTTATCTGCGATGACGGCAGGGTTGCGGGGATCATCCTCGGGGATACCCGCTTCGACTTTGCCGACGAGATCGGCACCGACGTCAGCCCCTTTGGTGAAGATTCCCCCCCCCAGTCGGGCAAAGATCGAAATCAGCGAAGACCCGAACGCGAACCCCATCAAGGGTTTGAGTCTTGTTGAAAGCTCCGCGCCTGCCGCTGCCCCAACAGCGTCGTTCAGGTCCCGGGTGAGCGCCCAGAACATGCCGCTGACCCCCAGAAGGCCAAGTCCGACGACGAGCATGCCGGTGATGGCACCTCCGCGAAAGGCGACATTCAGCGCTTCAGGAATACCCTGAGACGCTGCGTGCGCCGTCCGCACATTGGCGCGCACCGAAACATTCATGCCAATGAAGCCACAGGCGCCAGAGAGGGTCGCGCCGAGGGCGAATGCAAAAGCGGTCGTCGTGCCCAGGGCGGGGATCAAGGCGATGATGATGAACAGGATGGCCCCCACCACGGCGATGGTTCGGTACTGACGGGCCAGGTAGGCGGCTGCACCCTGCTGAATTGCGTCCGCAATCTCCTGCATCCGGGCATTGCCGGCGGACAGCCCGAGGATCCAGCGCCGCTGAACGAAACCGTAGGCAACTGCGGCGAGTCCGCAAAGTGCTGAGAGTTGTAAGGTCATGTCGCTGGGCATAGAACCATCTCCAATCCGAATTTTATCCGATTGAATCATGGCCCCCGAAAGAATTCACTGGGTACTTACACTGAGTGGTCGTAAGGGACTGCGCCCCTCAAGTTCGTCGAAGTCGTGCGAAACACCTCTACGTTCGCGCGGCAGGCTTTAGAGAGTGCGGTCGTTATCCTGGTCCTTGACGCCTTTCACCCGCAGCCCGGTGACGGCCAGCAGAACTTCGAACTGGCGCTGGATCTGCTTCAGCGCATAGTCCCGATTGGGGTACTCGGGATAAAACACGTACTCATTGATGGGTATGTCCCGCCCACCTGATGCCTTGAGCCGTCTTGCACGAATGCGCTCATAGACCTTGACCGCCCAGGGCATTGTGGTGATGGGAAAGCTGTGACCCTTGCTGGGTGGCAGCATCAATCTCAGGTAGGTGAATTCCCGGCGGACCACCTGCACGTGCCGGTGCTGCATGTGCTTGAGGTCCGTGGGCCGGATATAGCTATTGACCATAAACACGATCACATCGTTCAGATCAGGGCTGATTTCGATCCGGCGAATCAGTCGATCATCGGGATGTTCTCTGCGGCCACATAGATGGCGCTCTACCCCTGTGGTTACCGGCAATTATTGTGATTAGCGTTTCTAAGTCGCCTCAGTTAACCGGGAAAGTCTATTCAAGTTTTTGCCCCTTTTATTCACCGATGTGGAAGCCCAACATGACTGGAAGTGACATTCATTCGCACCCCGTTTAACTTGGCATCGGCGCGACGGCGGCCTCCGAACCCGAGTTCACCGATGGGATGGCTTGGTACGAAGCTAACATTAAGTGTCACCTCGGTGACGGGCTGAACGGTAGGCTGGTGAGCCTTCACACTTTCACGAAGTCGTGGGACACGTGGGAGATGCGTCCCAATGGTAATGAAGTCGTCATTTGCATTTTGGGAGAGATATCCCTTATCCAGCAGGACCTGAGCGGCGAGTGAATGTTCACGCATCTGCCCTAGGGTCGCTGTGTGATTAATCAACAGGGTATCTGGCACGCTGCGGACCTAGAAAACACGGCTACTGTGCTCTTCGTGACGGCGAGCTTGGGTACACAGCATCGGCAGCGTTGACGCTCTGCCAACTCTTCCTTTGCCAATGCCACATCACAGCAGCGCCACCGCGTTCCTCAGCATGTCGTCATTGGCGTCGATGTAGGTGGCGGTCACAGCGATGTTCCGGTGACCCATCAACCTC